>CAKZQE010000017.1 GCA_937139465.1 uncultured Gammaproteobacteria bacterium | reverse complement strand
GACTTTTGGTAGTGAAGCGATGCTGGGTACAGCAGTTGCGTTGACCTTACTTCGTGAGTTAGCACCTGTAGTTGCAGCATTGCTGTTTGCAGGTCGTGCGGGTTCAGCTTTGACCGCTGAAATCGGTTTAATGAAGGCCACCGAACAGCTTGCCAGCCTCAGCATGATCGGCGTTGATCCGATTAAGCGTGTGGTGGCGCCGCGCTTTTGGGCCGGCGTGATTTCGATGCCGCTGCTGGCGTTGGTGTTTTCCGCACTGGGGATCGCCGGCGGATTTTTGGTTGGGGTCCAGTGGCTGGGCGTTGACGCTGGCGCCTTCTGGGGCAACATGCAGGCTGCCGTCGATTTCAGAGTCGACGTGGTCAACGGGCTGATTAAAGCCTTCGTGTTTGGTGTGTTTGTGACCTGGATCGCCGTGTTTCAGGGGTTGGATTTGGTCCCCACCGCCGAGGGCATTAGCCGCGCCACCACGCGAACGGTGGTCTACGGGTCACTGTCGGTGCTGGCGTTGGATTTCTTTTTGACCGCCATGATGTTTGGAGATTTTTAAAATGAGTACGCGAGTAATCGAAATCTGCGTTGGGGCATTTGTGGCCCTGGGGCTCGCGGCAATGGCGTGGCTCGCCATCAGCGTCAGTGGGCTCAGTTTCACAGGCCCCAGTGATGAGTACCTGATCAGCGCGCGCTTTAGCAACGTGGCTGGACTCAAGCCCCGCGCCAAGGTCACCAGCGCCGGCGTCACCGTCGGTCGCGTGGCCGATATTCGTTTGGACCCTGAAGTGGGTCAGGCCGAGGTCATCATGGCGATCGAATCGCGTTTCGATCAGTTTCCGTTGGACTCGACCGCATCGATTCTGACCGCCGGCTTGTTGGGCGAAAAATACATCGGTCTGCGTCTTGGGGCGGAGTTCGATATGCTGATCGACGGCGACGAGATCATGGACACCCAGTCCTCGCTGGTTCTGGAAGACCTGATCGGCCGATTTTTACTCAACTCCACGGGCGGCGACTGATGCAATGGACGCCCCCGGCGAAGGCCAGGGACTGGGACGCCTTGGTCGAAGATGCCCTTCGCAACGGAGGGGCCGAAACCGATTTGGTTAAATTTGAACAGGGTTCCAGCGCCTTATTGGCGGCGCTGTGCCGGGTCAAAGTTGGCGTTAACGCGCCGCTCGAATTGATGAATGCACCGGACGGATTGATGGGCTTGGCCCGCGTCGCCGGTGTGCAAGACTGGTTTGTATGGAATGACGAATGATTGAACAAATAACTGAAACACTGCGCGCGTCTTTTGCAGACGCTGATATCAATGTTCAGGGTGAGGGCGGCAAGTTCCTGTTGCAGGTCACCGATGCCGGCTTTGAAGGCCTGAATGCCGTTAAACGGCAGCAAAAAGTCTACGCGGGCTTGGGTGATCTGATCTCATCCGGTGCGGTGCATGCCGTCACCATCGTGGCCAAGACGCCGGCCGAAGTAGCCGCCGCCACTGGATTTAACCAGGTTTAATCAATGGACAAATTACAGGTAGTAGGCGGTCCGTCGCTGCGCGGCGAGATCCCCATCAGTGGCGCCAAAAATGCCGCATTGCCACTGCTGGCCGCGACCCTGTTGAGCGCGACCCCGGTGCGCTTGACCAATGTTCCGCATCTGGACGACATCACCACCCTGCTGAAGCTGCTGGGTCAGCTGGGAGCACAGGCGGTGTTTGATGATCAGGACGGCGTTGAGGTCGACGCCAGCGAGATCACCAGCGTCGACGCTCCGTACGAGCTTGTCAAAACCATGCGTGCGTCGATTCTGGTGCTGGGTCCTTTGGCGGCACGTTTTGGTAAAGCCCGGGTATCACTGCCTGGCGGCTGTGCCATTGGCGTGCGCCCAGTGGATCTGCACCTGGCGGCGCTGGCGCGCATGGGCGCAGAGATCACCCAGGAGGGGGGGTACATCAACCTGACGGTGCCCGGCGGTCGGCTGAAAGGCGCCCACATCCTGTTTGATATCGTCACGGTGACCGGCACGGAAAACATCATGATGGCGGCGGCCTTGGCCGACGGCACAACGGTGATCGAGAACGCCGCTCAGGAACCTGAGATCGTTGATCTAGCGGATTTATTGCGCCGGATGGGTGCACGCATTCGGGGTGATGGCACCGCCAAGATCACCATCGAGGGCGTGGCCAAGCTAGACGGAGCGGAGCACAGTGTGGTGCCGGATCGGATCGAGACCGGTACTTACTTGGTCGCAGGCGCCATGACCGGCGGCGATATTCGGGTCACCAACACCTACGCGCACCTGCTTGAGCCGGTGCTTCTGAAGCTCGAAGAAGCGGGCGCGATCCTGGACATTCAGGCCGATTCAATTGGGCTGAAAATGCAAGGGCGCCCACGCGCGGTCAATATCAATACCGCACCGCACCCCGGTTTTCCGACGGACATGCAGGCCCAGTTTTTGGTGCTTAACACCCTGGCCACGGGCATGGGCAAGGTCACGGAAAACATCTTTGAAAACCGCTTCATGCACGTGCCGGAATTGCAGCGCATGGGGGCGGACATCCAACTCGATGGCAACACCGCCAGCGTGCGCGGCGTCGAGCGGTTGCAATCTGCGCCGGTCATGGCGACGGATTTGCGTGCCAGCGCCTCGCTGGTCATCGCAGGTCTAGCGGCGGAAGGTTCGACCCTGGTCGATCGGATCTACCACATGGACCGCGGCTACGAGCGCATTGAAGAGAAACTACGGGGCGTTGGTGCCAATGTGAGCCGAATTAAATGAAGCCGTTGATCGTCGCCCTCTCCAAAGGGCGTTTGCTAACCCAGACCCTGCCGCTGTTAAAGGCCGCGGGGATCGAGCCGGCCGAAGATTTGTCCGATTCGCGTAAGCTGATTTTCGATACCACGCGGGACGACGTGAAATTTATCGTGCTACGCGCCGTCGACGTACCCACCTTCGTCGCCCGCGGCGCCGCGCATTTGGGTGTCAGTGGCCTTGACCAGATTGCCGAGCAAAACCTCGACGACCTGTATTTGCCGCTGGACCTGAACGTGTCTGTGTGTCGCCTGATGACCGCCGGTGTCGTTGGCGCGCCTCTGCCCCAAGGGCGACGCCGCGTCGCCACTAAGTACTTGCATTTGGCCCGTGAGTATTACGCCCGGGCCGGCGTTCAGGTCGAGTTGATTAAGCTGTATGGGGCCATGGAGCTGGCTCCACTGGTGGGCCTGGCCGACGAGATCGTCGACATTGTCGATACCGGTAATACCCTCAAGGCCAACGGGCTTGAGCCCCGCGAGTTAATTATGCATTCCTCTGCGCGGTTGGTGGCTAACAAAGCCGCATGAAAGACACGCTTTGAACAGCTGCAGCCGCTGGTTAAGCAAATGGAGCAAGCACTGGTATGAGTGACAGCCCTAGTAATGCCGCGTGGCGCGCTGCCATCGTTCGGTTGACCGGCGCCACCCGTGAGAACCGGGCGATAGTGGCGCAAATGACCCAGTGGGAGGCCGTGGCCGACACCCAGTTGAACGTGACGGTCGATCAGGTCTTGAATGCGGTTCGTACCGAAGGTGATGCGGCGCTGGCGCGCTTTACCCAGCAGTTTGACCGCCACAGTAACGCGCTGGAAATCCCCGCAGCTGACTGGAAGGCCGCCCGTGGCCGCCTGGCTCCGGAGCTTGAGTCAGCCCTAGGCGACGCCTGCCAACGCGTGCGCGAATACCATCAGCACCAGAGCATGTCGGACTGGTCCTACACCGATGCGCTGGGGAATTCGTTGGGCCAGCGGGTTCGTCCGCTGGATCGGGTCGGCGTCTATGTGCCCGGTGGCAAGGCGGCTTACCCTAGTAGCGTGCTGATGAACGTGATGCCGGCTAAGGTCGCCGGTGTTTCCGAGATCATTATGGTCGTGCCAACGCCTGATGGGGTTGTCAACGACGCCGTGTTAGCCGCGGCCGATATTGCCGGTGTTGATCGTGTGTTCGGCATTGGTGGCGCCCAAGCCGTGGCCGCACTGGCCTATGGCACCGAGTCGGTGCCGGCGGTTGATAAAATTGTTGGGCCGGGTAACGCCTACGTAGCCGCTGCCAAGCGCGCCGTCTTTGGCCGTGTTGGCATCGACATGATTGCCGGCCCCAGTGAGATCTTGGTCGTGTGTGACGATTCATCAAACCCAGAATGGGTAGCGATGGATCTGTTCAGCCAAGCGGAACACGATGAGATGGCGCAGCCCATCCTAGTTTCGATGTCTCCCAGCATGACTGATTTGGTGCTGGACGCCATGGAGCGCCTGCTGCCGACGCTTGAGCGGCGCGATATTATCGCGACGTCGTTGTCCGATCGCGCGGTGCTGATTGATGTTGAGGGCGTCGCCGAGGCCTGTGACCTTATCAACCAGGTCGCCCCGGAGCACTTGGAGCTGTGTGTCGACGATACCCAGCCACTGCTGGATGGTATCCGTCACGCCGGCGCTATCTTTGTCGGCCACCGCGCCCCCGAGTCCCTGGGCGACTACTGCGCCGGACCGAACCACGTGCTGCCGACCTCCGGAACCGCCCGTTTCGCCAGCCCCTTGGGTGTCTACGACTTCGTCAAGCGCTCCAGCGTCATGCATATCTCCCCCGCTGGTAGCCAGGTCC
>CAKZQE010000016.1 GCA_937139465.1 uncultured Gammaproteobacteria bacterium | reverse complement strand
CAGTCGCTTGACCTACAAAAGGACGCTCTTGTTGAGGCGGGCGTCGATGAAAAGCAAATCTACTCCGATCAGGCCTCGGGCAAGAGAGACGACCGCCCGGGCCTCGAAGCTTGCCTGAAGGCTCTGCGCGAAGGCGATGTCCTTGTCATCTGGAAGCTGGACAGAATGGGCCGCAGCCTGAACCATCTGGTGAAAACGACGACCCTGCTGTCAGAGCGCGGTGTCGGCCTGAAGGTGCTGACAGGCCAAGGGGCACAGATCGACACGACCACCGCAGCCGGTCGCCGCCGAGTCGAATGGCACGACCCTCATCCCAAGCCGGCGTATTTGTTCGCCCTAGTCGCTGGCGATCTGGTGTTGCGAACTGACCGTTTTACTACGGAGTCTGGTCGCGAGGTGGATTTGCACGTCTACACCCGTGAAGCGGACGCGGATAAGGTTGACTTTGCGGTCGCCAGCATCAAAGCCGCCATGCGCTGGGACGAGGAGCGCTTTGGGCGCGAGTATGACCTGGACGTCTTCCAGGTGGTCGCAGTGGGCGACTTCAATATGGGGGCGATGGAGAACAAAGGGCTTAACATTTTCAATACCTCATGCGTGCTGGCCACACCCGACGTTGCCACCGACGATGCGTACGAGCGCGTTGAAGCCATTATTGGCCATGAGTATTTTCACAACTGGTCAGGCAACCGCGTGACATGCCGCGACTGGTTCCAGTTGTCGCTCAAAGAAGGGTTTACCGTCTATCGCGACGCCGAGTTCACCGCAGACCTCCGCTCGCGCCCGGTCAAACGAATTCAAGATGTGGATTTTTTGCGTACCCACCAGTTCGCCGAGGACGCCGGCCCCACATCGCACCCTGTTCGGCCGGACGAGTACGAGGAGATTAGTAACTTCTACACCGTCACCGTTTACGAAAAGGGCGCCGAAGTCGTTCGAATGCTGGAAACGCTGATCGGCCGCGACGCATTTCGCGCCGGCTCCGATCTGTATTTTGAGCGCTTCGACGGTCAGGCCGTCACCTGCGATGACTTTGTCGATTGTATGGAGCAAGCCAGTGGTCGTGACCTGACCCAATTCCGTCTGTGGTACAGCCAAAAAGGCACGCCGCAACTGAAGGTCAGGGTTGAGCCAGACGGTGATGCTAGCCGCGTAACCTTCACCCAGGTTCTGCTCGACGGTCAGTCTGCCTTTCACATGCCGATGCCCTGCGCTGCCTATTCCTCTGAAGGCGAAGCGCTCGCCACCGATTTGGCCTGGGAACTGACGGAACCTGAACAATCGTTCCGGGTCGACGCACACGCTGACGATCTGTTGATGTCAATCAACCAGGGGTTTGCGGCTCCCGTGCGCGTCCACTACCCGCTGACAACGGCCCAGCGCGAGACCTTAGCCCGCAGTGATCAGGACGATTTCAATCGCTGGGATGCCGGTCGGCAGTTGGTGATCGAGGCCTGGGTGGCCTTTGTGAAAGAGGGCGATCACGCCCTAATCGATCCGATCGAGCGACTGTTTAAGTCCGCACTGGATACTCAGGATGTGGATCCGGCGCTGACGGCTGAAATCATTTGCTTGCCGGATGACAGCCAGATCATCGAGGCCTTGGACGAGCCTGCGGATCCGGTGTTGGTCCATCAGGCTGGCAACACCATTCGTGCCGAGCTTGGTCGTCGCTTGGGCCCGGCGATTCAGCCGTCGCTGGCGCGGCTGGATCAACGCGTGCCCTATCAGCCGGGTGGGCCACAAGCGGCGGGCCGAAAGCTGTGGTGTCTGCTGGCGCAATTGCTGGCTTATGCCGGTAACGAATCCATTGTCGATGGGCTGACGCGGCGTTTTGTTTCGGCCGATAATTTGACTGATCGGATGAATTGCATGAGCGTTGCTGGCACCTTCGCACGCCACAACCCCAGTATTTTTCAGTCGATGCTGACCATTTTCCGCACCGACTGGCAGCACGAACCCCTTTTGCTCGATCAGTGGTTTCAAGTGCAGGCCCGCTACGGTGACCTGGCGGCTGTGGCGAAACTCTTGGAGCATGAAGACTTCAACTTAGCCAACCCCAATCGCGCCCGCAGCGTGCTCGGCGTATTTTCGCGTTTGAACCCAGAGGCTTTCCATGCTGAAGGCGGCTTCGAGCTGTTGGCCCGCTGTGTGGTGTCGCTGGATGCCAGCAATCCGCAGATCGCATCGCGCCTCGTGCTGCCGCTGACGCGTTTCCAAGCCTGGACGACCGAGCGTCAGGAACGTGCCAAGCATGTCTTAAACGGGTTGAACAAAGTTTGCCAATCCTCTGATTGTCTAGAGGTAATCGGCAAAGCTTTGAAATAGGCCTACACTACAAAAAAACATAAGGTGGTTGCTCATGTCACGCTCGGATTTGGTCGAAGGTCTTCCGCAAACTGCGACGGGGGAGCTTGCCCAGCGACTTCTGAGTGTGGTCCCCGATGAGGACGTCAGCCGCCTTAACGCCCAGGGCCTGCTGGGGCGCGCCCAGTGGTTGGAGCGCCTGCTGGCCGACGGCGAGGAGCGCGTCCAAGTATTCAACCCGAACGCGGAGCGTGACGGCTGGGATTCCCGGCACACGCTTGTCGCCGTGGTACTCCCGGACCGACCGTTTTTGGTCGATACCGTTCGTCTGGAGATCCGGCGTCAGCAACACCGTATTCACCTGACGCAGAACCTTGTGCTGCACCCCACGCTGGACGCGGGGCACCTGGCGTCGCTGGACGAGGGCGATCAATCGCGAGCCCTTATGATCCTAGAAATCGATCGCATTGAGGACGTGACGGGTCAGCGGGCCTTGGCAAGCGCCATCCAGAGTGTGCTGCGCTTGCTGGCCGCCGCGGTTGATGACTTTGCGGCGATGCACGCCGCCTGCACTCAGATAGGTGAGCGTCAATCACCCGAGGGCAGGGAGTTTTTCACGTGGCTGGGTGATGACCACTTTACCTTCCTGGGCTACGAGCAATTAACTCGGGCACCCGGCGCCGCCGACAGTGCCTGCAATGTTGACAGTAACCTCGGTATCGCGCGGGTACGCGAGGGCTGCGGGCTTGGGGATGAGCTGGGTATGCAGAGCGCCCCCGGCATGCTGTTCACTAAAGCCCCAGAACGATCAAGAATTCATCGCGGCGCCTACATTGATCTGATTATCGTGACCGAGGCGCAGGGTGAGGGTCAGGTTGAGCACCGCTTCTACGGTCTGTTCACGTCCCGTGTTTATCAAGAGCTGACGCTGGACATACCCCTGGTTCGCCAAAAAATTCAGCAGGTGCTCGATGATTCTGGGTTTACCCCCGGCGGGCACAACTACAAACAGCTGAGCCAGATTCTGCAGGTGTTCCCCCGCGACGAGCTGTTGCAAATCGATGAGGCAACGCTGAGTGAGCAGGCCCTTGCGGTGCTGCGGCTACAAGAGCGCGAGCGAACGCGTTTGATGGTGCGCGTGGATCCATTGGGCCATTTTGCTACCGCGCTGCTGTACATTCCTCGCGACCGTTACGACACCCATATCCGCATTTTGATTCAGGAAATGCTGGCGAGCGAGCTGGGCGCCCGGGATATCGAATTCAACACCACCTTCAGTGAGTCCGTTCACACCCGGGTGCAGTTTATTATTCGTTTAAACGAGTCCGTGTCCCCGTCACCAGGGAACTTGCAGGCCCAAGTTGAGGCCCTGGTCCAGAGCTGGGACGAGCATTTACGGTCGGCCTTGATTGGCGCCCATGGGGATGCAAAGGCACGTACGCTGGCTCGCCAATACAGCGATTATTTCCCCGCCGGCTACCGCGAAGACTTTGATGCTCGACGCGCTGTGCTCGACATCAACCATTTGGTGCGCTTGAGCGAGGCGCGCCCGATGGACCTGAGCCTGTTCCACGACCTGAGCACCCAAAAGCTACACTTGAAGCTATTCCACCGTGGGTCGCCAATCCCCTTGTCCGATGCGCTTCCGGTTATGGAACACCTCGGTGTCCGTGTGTTGGCAGACCAAACCTACGCCTCGCGAAACCGCGATTGGTTTATTCACGACTTCACCCTCGATGTGTCATCCAGCGCCGACCTCGCCGACTGGCGAGAGGATTGGCAGGAAGCCTTTGCAGCAACCTGGTACCAGCGCACGGAAAGCGACACCTTTCATGGGCTCGTGCTCAGCGCCGGCCTTGATTGGCGTGAGGTATCGGTGCTGCGGGCACTGAGCAGCTACATCAAGCAAATTGGCTTTGAGCTCAGCCGCGACTGGATCGCGTCGACGCTGGTGGCGCACCCTGAGCTGGCCAAGGAACTGGTCGCCTTATTTCGCGCGCGCCATGAGCCTGGCCGGTCAGAGGCCCTGGAAGCGAGGGTGCTCGACCGGCTCAATGGCTTGATCGAGGGTGTCGCCGGTCTCAACGAAGACCGACTGTTCCGGCGCTACCGCGACGTAATCCAGGCGACGCTGCGGGTGAACTTCTTCCAACCGCTGGAAGAGCACCAACGGCCGTCACTGGCGTTTAAAATTGCCCCGCGCAGCATCGAAGGCGTGCCGAAGCCGGTTCCGCTGTTCGAGATTTTCGTCTACAGCGCGCGGGTGGAGGGGGTTCACCTGCGCGGCGGTACGGTGGCCCGCGGCGGCCTGCGATGGTCCGACCGCCACGAGGATTACCGCACCGAAGTCTTGGGCCTAGTAAAGGCGCAGCAGGTCAAAAACAGTGTCATTGTCCCCGAGGGCGCCAAGGGCGGTTTCGTGCCCAAACAACTGCCTCGCGGCGACCGTGAAGCGATACAGGCTGAAGCCATCGAGGCCTACAAAGAGTTTATTTCCGGCCTATTAGGACTCACCGACAACCTCGTCGAAAACGAGATTGTGCCGCCGCCATCGATGCGCCGCCACGATGCCGACGATCCCTATTTGGTGGTCGCCGCTGACAAGGGAACCGCCACCTTTTCAGACATTGCCAATGCCCTCGCCGTTGAGCGCGGCTTCTGGTTGGGCGATGCGTTTGCATCCGGTGGATCCGCCGGTTACGACCACAAGGGCATGGGCATCACCGCTAAGGGCGCATGGGTCAGTGTCATTCACCACTTCCGGGAACTCGGCAAAGACCCGGCAAAGGATGTGTTCACAGCGGTCGGCATCGGCGACATGAGCGGTGACGTGTTTGGCAATGGCATGCTGCTTTCGAACAAGATGAAGCTGCTGGCGGCGTTTAACCACCTGCACATCTTTATTGATCCGTCCCCAGACCCGCAGACCTCATTTGACGAGCGCGCGCGCCTGTTCGCCATGCCGCGCTCGGGCTGGGGTGACTACGACGCCTCGTTGATCAGCGAGGGTGGTGCGATATTTGATCGCGCAGCCAAGTCGATCAACCTATCGCCCAAGGCAGCCAAAGCACTGGGTTTGAGCGCAGGCAAGCGCACCCCGAACGAGCTCATCCGAGAACTGTTAACGGCGAAAGTCGACCTGCTCTGGAACGGCGGCATTGGCACCTACGTCAAGGCCAGCAGCGAGACCCATGCCGACGTCGGCGACAAGGCCAACGATGCCATTCGTATCGATGGTCACGAGGTCGGCGCTGCGATCGTCGGTGAGGGCGGTAACCTTGGCCTGACTCAGCTTGGGCGCGTGGAAATGGCGCTGGCGGGTTGCCTGGTCAATACCGACTTTATTGATAACTCGGCCGGTGTGGACTGCTCGGATCATGAGGTCAATTTGAAGATCCTGCTAGCCCAGCGTGAACGGGCGGGCGAGTTGACCCGGCGCCAGCGCGATCGGCTGCTGGAATCTAAGACCGAAGAAGTGTCGGATTTGGTGCTGGCCAATAACGATCGCCAGGCCGGTGCACTGGGCTTGGCCGCGGCGGACGCGGCTCGCTCTCAGTTCGAGTTGATGCGGTTTATCTCGACCCTTGAGGCCACCGGTGAGCTGGACCCGGAACTTGAGGGGTTGCCGCGCAACTTGCATGGACGTGGTCCGCTAACACGACCTGAACTGGCGGTGCTGCTGGCGACGGCTAAAAATCGCCTAAAGCGATCATTGATTGGTGCAGTCGAGGACGATGTGTTGGCCGAGGTCGCCGCCGATGCGTTCCCAGCAAGCCTGCGTGAGGACTACGCTGGGGAGATCGCCGAGCACCGACTGCGGCCGCAGCTGGTCGCCACTCAATTGGCCAACGCTATGGTTCACTACCTAGGTATCGCCGTAACACACCGCCTAGAGCTATTGGCAAGCACGGACTCTGTGGGTGTCGCGAAGGCCTTTCAAGTGGCCCGGCGCTGCTTTGACTTGGATCGCCGTTGGGCGGAAATTGAAGCGTTGCCGGCGACCGTGTCGGTCGAAATTCGCCGTGAGTTGCTGCTTCGCCTAAGCGGCCTGATGCGGCGGGTCACGCGCTGGCTGCTGCGCCGTCATGGCAGTGATTACGCCGTGGCTGACATGATACAGCGCTACCAAGGCCCGCTGAACGAGCTCGCAGGTGGCATGCGCGGTTGGCTGTTTGGCAAGCCCAAAACCCAGTACGAAAGCGTTGTGGCGCGCTGGGCGGAGGCGGGTGTGCCCGCGCACATCGCTGAGTACTTGGCCGGCACGCCATCGCTGACCGGTGGCCCGAGCTTGGTGGAGTCCTGTATTTCGGCGAACCAGGGCGTGGAGCGGGTGATGGAGTTGTATCTGGCACTAGGCGAGCGTCTCGGTCTGCATGATTTCGCTCGTCACGTGAACGGCTTGCGTGTTCAGAGTACCTGGGAAGCGCGAGCGCGTGACGGTTTCCGCGACGACATTGACCGTGCCTACCAGTCGTTCTCGGCACGCTTGCTGGACGGCGACAGCGCCCCGAATGACGCGCTGGAGGCCTGGATCGAAGCGCGCCCAGAGGCGCTGGCACAATGGCAAGAATTGGTTGATGCCATTGAGGCTGCGGGCGACAGCGCCTATCCCGTGATGACCGTCGCCAGTCGCACCTTGGCTCTTTTGCCAGATGCCGAGCGTTAGGTTTTATCTGCGCTTGGGGCCGGATGAGCTGCAGCGGATGTACCTTGGCGTGCGCGATGCGCAGGCCGTCTCCGATGATGGCCGGCGCGTTCGGTTTCCGGCCAAGGAACTTCGGCCCTTTGTGACCCATGACGGCATCGAGGGCCAGTTTGAGCTCGAATTCACCGATGCTGGAAAACTGGTTGAACTCAGGTCGCTGGGGCGCAAGAACTGATAACATGGCGTTTTGTTTTGGATAACGCTACGCCATGTACCCGGCCCTTCGCCCACTGCTATTTACACTCGATCCTGAAACGGCCCATGACCTGACCCTGGCCAGCATGCACTGGTTAGGCCGTGTGGCCGGTCCAGGCACGCCTCCGGAGGCAAAACCACGGGAATGCATGGGGTTGCGGTTCGCCAACCCAGTCGGGTTAGCGGCCGGGCTGGACAAAGACGCCACGGCGTTTGATGGGTTGGCGCGCTTTGGATTTGGCTTTATCGAGGTCGGAACCGTCACGCCCCTGGCCCAGCCGGGCAATCCAAAGCCGCGCATGTTCCGTTTGCCCGAGTCCGGCGCGGTCATTAACCGCATGGGCTTTAACAATCATGGCCTGGATGCGCTGGTGTCGCGTGTGGACGGCCGGCGTTACAGCGGTGTGCTTGGCATTAACTTGGGCAAGAACAAAGACACGCCCGCGGACAAGGCCGGCCAGGATTATGTGCGGGGGCTGCATGCGGTTCATCACCTAGCGGACTACGTCACAGTTAACCTATCCAGCCCCAACACCCCAGGTCTGCGTGATTTGCAGCTGGGTGCGGCACTTGATCAACTGCTGAGCGAACTGGGTTCGGCGCGGGCGGAGCTCGCGGATCGCCAGGGCGTGCGTACGCCGGTGCTGGTCAAACTCGCACCCGATCTGGCGGACGAGGACCTGGATGAAATGGCGTCAACATTGGCCGGTGCCGGCATTGACGGCATCATCGCTACCAATACAACGCTTAGCCGGGATGCGGTCAAAGGACAACGGCACGCCAATGAGGCCGGTGGCTTGTCGGGACGCCCGGTACGTGACCGCGCTGATGCTGTGATGCGTCGCCTCCGGGCGGTGGTTGGCAGCGACCTTACGTTAGTGGGTGTCGGTGGTATTGATTCGCCAGCGGCGGCCCAGCAGCGGCTGGCTTCTGGTGCGGATTTGATTCAGCTTTACACGGGCCTGATTTACGAGGGCCCAGGGTTGGCCCGTCGATGTATTCGTGCGATCCATGGCAGTTAGCCGGGATAGTAAAAGGCCCGCTTGTGGCGGGCCTCGATCGGGTCGGCCTACGCGAGGCCAACCGAGTCATGGGCGTGGGTTACGCCATCATGGGATTGCTTTGTATTCCAGAAACGCCAATTCGTCCGTCCCAGAAATCCGCCCGGCCGTCGCGCCATCCACCCATCCAATCGGGGCGATTGGATGCCGGACAGTCATCGCGGGATTTCCCGGAGATGCCGGCCTGGTAGCCTTTAAGGTAAGCACGACGATGAACGTCTCTCTTTTGTTTTTTCATCCTGTAGACCTCTCTTTAGAGCGATTCGGACGCCGACCCAACCAAGTGGGTCAGGCACGTGGTCACATCCATGACCACTCAAGGAACCTAACACAATGAAATTAATTCTGTCGGCCCCTGGTGGACTCGAAGACCTCGTAGCACAACAAAGTGCGCAGTTGGGCTGTGATGTGGAGCACGTGACCCCCGGCGAGGTCCGGGTTCATATCGAAGACCCCGCCAAACTCTACGATTTGTTGCTGTGGCTGCGTCACACCTCGCGCATCATCCTGCCCCTGGCCGAAGGCCCATGCGAGGGTGACGAGGATTTGTACCGTCTTACCCAGCGCGTCGATTGGACGCGGCATTTGCCGCTGGTGCCCGGATTTCGTGTTGACGTTTATGGCTCAGCCGAGTGGATCCGCGATCGCCGTTACCCAGCAGTCGTGGTCAAAGACGCGATTGTCGATCAGTTCCGCGACAAACTGGACGACCGACCCAACACGGGTTCGGACGAACCCAACCGCGTTGAGGTCCGGTTTAACCGTGGCCGCGCCATTGTCGGTTTAAACCTGGCGGGCGAGCCGTTGGATCGTCGCGGCTACCGCTTGTCCGGACACCCTGCGACTTTGCGCGAAGGGCTGGGTGCGGCGCTGCTGGAACGGGCGCGCTGGACGCCTGAGACACCGTTGCTCGATCCGTTTTGCGGCAGTGGCACCCTGATACTTGAGGCAGCACTAATCGCATCCGGCCAGGCGCCGGGCTTGTATCGTGAAAACTCAGCGGAGCATTGGCTGCGCTTCAAACCCGACGCCATGGCTGCGGCCCGTGCTCGGGCGATCAAAAAGCGCCGCGAGCCGCCCCGCGAACCGCGGTTGTGGGGGCGCGACGTGGACCCCGCATTCATCCAGTTATGCCGCAAGCAAGCGGACGACATGGGACTGACGCCCTGGGTCAAGTTTGACGTCGCAAGCATTGACGACCTGCCCGACGTCGAGCGCCCTGATGAGTGGCTGGTGCTGACCAATCCACCCTGGGGCAAGCGGTTGCGGACCGAGGACATCGAGCACCTCTATCAAACGCTGGGTCAGACCATGAAAGCGCATTGGCCTGGCGCGCGCTTGGCGGTGTTGACCGATAGGCGTGAGCTTGCCCAGGCCACGGGTCTGCGTGTCGGGCGGCGAAACGCGATTTCCGCTGGCGTCGACAAATTGCACCTGCACCACTACGACATTGGGCCGTCAACCGCCGGTGAGCCGGTCAAAAAAATCGAGCCCTCGCCGGACTTGGCGGCACGATTGACCAAGCGCTATAAGCACCTTCGTAAGTGGGCTAATCGTCAGGGTATTGAGGCCTATCGGATCTACGACGCGGACATCCCTGAGTATTCGTTTCTGATCGACCTTTACGGCGATCGGGTGCATGTCGCCGAATACGAGCCGCCAAAGCAAATCGACCCTGTCGTGGCTCGCCGTCGCCGTGAACAAATGCTCTGCACCGTGGCGCAGGTATTCGATACGACCGAGGACAGTATCGTCTTTAAAACCCGTGCCCGTGGCGGTGACTACGAACGGGGTGATGACGACGAGTGGATGGAAGTGTCGGAAGAGGGCGCGCGTTACCGGGTTAACCTGACGCGATACAACGACACCGGCGTATTCTTGGACCACCGGGCAGCGCGGCGTTGGTTGGCCCAGCACGCCGGCGGCAAAGACTGTCTGAACCTGTTCAGCTACACCGCCACTGCCAGTGTGCGGATGGCACTCGGTGGCGCCCGCAAAGTGGCCAGCGTGGATCTATCGCCGCGCTACACACGTTGGGCCGAGCAAAACTTCCGCATGAACAAGCTGTCCAAAGATCAACACCCGCTGATTCAGGCGGACGTGGTGGAGTGGCTGTACAACGCGCCACCGGCGATTTATGACCTGGTGTTGCTTGATCCGCCCACTTTTTCCAATTCGGCCCGCACCGACACCGTGTTGGATTTGAAGAAAGACGCCGAGTCGCTGTTGTCCGAGGTCCATCGCATTCTGCGCCCCGGAGGACAATGCCTGTTTTCAAACAATGCCAAAGGGTTCAAACTATCGAAAAACCTTGAGCCGACTTGGTCGGAAGTGACACCGTTCTCGGAACGCACTCGCGATCAAGACTGCCCGCTAAGCCACCGATCAGGACATAAAAGTTGGTTGCTAACGAAGTAACGCTCTATCACACACGTGATTGCCATTTGTGCGAATTAGCACAGGACTTGTTATCTCAGATGGGTGTCACCTTTATACCCGTTGACATCGCCACCTCTGAACGTCTGGTAGAGACATACGGCGTGCGCATTCCGGTTCTGCGTCGCGGTGACCGTGAATTGGGATGGCCGTTTGACGCGGTCGCCGTGCACGCATGGATGGCCCTATGACGGTTCCGCCTACTGTTGCCGTTCCTGTGGTGCTACTGATTGACGACAACCCGGACGACCGCTTCAAAATTAGCTGGATGCTCAGTCAGGATCGGCAAGTGATTTTCCATGAGGCCGCCAGCGTCAAAGAGGGCATCGAGCAATGGGAAGCAGTTCGTCCGGATCTCGTCTTGTTGGATTTACGCCTGTCCGATGGGGATGGCGCAGGTGTTTTGCGCCGGGCCCGGCAGGCTCGCTGGGGGACGCCGATTGTTGTCGTGGTTTCTGAGTTGTCGTTGCCGGCCCGAATTGACGACCTGCGCAACGAGGGTGCTCAGCATTTTTTGCCGAAGGAAATCCTGACTAAAAATTTGTTGGGTGGTGTCATCGACACGGCGACGCGGCGGGTGCGCCTGCGTCAACAACGAAAACGCACCGAAGTGTTTATGGATCAGCAAATAGCGTTGTTGACAACCGAGCTGTCGCAGGCGACGGCTGAGTTGACCGCGCTGGTTGGCGGTGACAATACGAATGATTTGCCCGCCGTGCGCTTGTTAAAAGGCGTCGCGGAGCAGCACGCCGCGGAACTGGCGTCGCAGGTCGAGACCCTTCGTAGTTGGAGTGCCGTGCCGGATCTGTATCACGCAGTCGCCGTGCCCTGGGGTGACATTGTCACCCTGGTCGACGCCGCAGGGGGTGACCGGATCTGCTGGCGCGGGCAGGTCGATGCCACGCAACCGGTGATGGCGGATCTGTCATGCCTTGGCATCGCCCTGACGGAACTTATTGACAACGCCATAGCGTTTTGTCGTAACAGAGGTGGCGATGTGTCCGTCGAGGCAACCCTGTCTGACAGTGAAGTCGGGTGGGTGGTGACCACACCACAGGCGCGCATATCGCCCGTGTGGCAGTACGAAATAGAGCGCCTGTTTACACTCGGAACGGTCGCCCACGCCACCGACGAACACGCGATGGGGACTGGCCTTGCTAAAGTCGCCCGCACCCTCGCCGATAGCAATGTAAGTGTGGGTGTCAGCATTGACGCGCGGCATGGCTTCAGCGTCCGCCTCGGTATTCCCACTGACCCACGCGGCAATACGACCACTGTTTAGGAATCGCAAGTAAATGAGCACAGAGTGGGCCTTTTTGGTGACCGAGCCGCTGTACGAATGGCGCGCGAAAGCTTTGCATCCAGTGAATCCTTCGGCAGAGCGATACGGACCCTTTGATACCAAAACCTGGGATGGCCTTGCCGCCGCCTGTGAGGTTCTGGCGCAGGGCATTGACGGCCCGGTGGGTTTTCGCGTCACCAGTGCGACTGAGGGAGCGCGCGTGTTGGAAGGCCTGTCCGTTGGTAATCAAGCCTTCCTAAAGGTGACCGGGGCCGGGGTGTCGCGGGATTACCTCATCTTGCGTGACAATTTACTGTCTATGCTGGACCGGGAGCTCAGTGCGCCCCTAAAAACCATGTCCGACACTGCCCAGGCGCTAAAAACGTCCGCCATTGACGATCCGGAATTGATTAAGTTAGTGAATGCATGGATGGCGCCGGCGACCAAGCTTACGGCCTTAATGCCTGCAACCTTGGGCTTGGCGAAGCTGTATGGACACGAATCCTTGGATGCCGAAGAGCGCATTCTGTTCGCCGACCTATTGCCAGCCCTCGTCGAGAGTGTGCGCACACCTGAGCTTGAAAAGCGTGGCGTGAAGGTCGAACTCAGCGTTAGCGAGAAAGCCTTAGGCGCCATGTATGGACCCAGCTATTGGGTCGAGATGGCGCTGCGCGGGCTGCTGCGGGACGTCGTTGAACACGCCGCTGAGAATACGGATGTGCGCATTGTGGCCCGCCAGATGCCCTACATGCTGAACCTTGTTTTCCGTGTGGTGGGGGGTATCGGACAGCGTGGGGTCGATTTGAGCGTACTGGATGAGCGACCGCTGATTCCATCCGATGGCAAGGTCACGCTTGACCGGGTTCGATTGAACTTGGCATACGCCGTACTGCGCCGCATTGGCGGTAATTTTAAGTTTAAATCCAGCGGATTAGGCGTCGAGTACATCGTTGAAATCCCCACCGGGCAGGGCATGAATGCCTGTGCTGAAACCCGCGCGAAAACCGCCTCCGAACAAGCAGAGCAATACGCCAGAGATATGGCTATGCTTATGGAAGCGGTGTCGCGCCGAAAATCTTAATTAACCCAGGATAAGACGGAGCCTGAGTGAGTAAACGCGTACTGGTCGTAGACGACCAACCTGAACTACGAAAGCTGATCACCATGACCTTAAAAATGGGCGACTACGAAGTCCAGGAAGCCGAAGATGCCACCCAAGGACTTGAAAAGGTCAACGCCTTTCGCCCGGACATTCTGTTGCTTGACGTGATGATGCCGGGCGAGATGGACGGTTATCAGCTGTGTGAATTGCTCAAGTCCAATGACAAGTACAAAGGCCTCGCCGTCGTACTGTTGACGGCGCGAGGTCAGGCCAGCGATTTAGAAGAGGGCGATCGTGTCGGCGCCGACAAGTACTTGGTCAAGCCGTTTT
>CAKZQE010000015.1 GCA_937139465.1 uncultured Gammaproteobacteria bacterium | reverse complement strand
CATGATTGTCGGCGGCTTTGGCGCGTCAGGTGATGATGGGTCCTCGATCCAGGTCAACATCCCCAGTGTCGGCCGCATTCCCAATGGCGCGATTATCGAACGCGGGGTGCCCAACGGGTTCAACGAGGGTGACGAGATCATCATGAACCTGCACGAGGCGGACTTTACGACCGTCCAACGGGTCGCCAATGCAATTAACGACTTGTTAGGCGGCGGTGTCGCCCAGCCGATGGACGCGATCAGTGTTCGCGTCACGGCCCCCCGCGATCCGTCCCAGCGCGTTGAATTTTTGAGTCTGTTGGAAAACGTCGAGGTTGAACCTGACGCATTCCGTTCCCGCGTGGTGGTCAATAGCCGCACCGGTACCATTGTCATCGGCGAGAACGTCCGGCTACGGCCCACGGCCATTACCCACGGCTCTATGATTGTCACAGTTACGGAAAACCCGGCAGTGTCTCAGCCCGAGGCCTTCGGCGAGGGTGAAACCGAAGTGGTTCCGCAGTCGACCGTCGGTGTCGAACAAACGGGCGGACGCATGTTCTTGTTTGGCCCGGCCGTAACGCTGCGCGATTTAGTCGCCGCGGTTAACAAAGTGGGTGCGACGCCGTCCGACCTGATGGGCATCTTGGAAGCGCTTAAGCAAGCTGGTGCACTGGAAGCTGAGTTGATCGTGCTATGAACCTGGCCGATGCAAAAACCGTCGCCGGCGGCTTCCACGACCTAACCTCAGTCACCGAGCTCAAATACGGTGACCAGAGCACGGAAAAAGAGCGCCTTCATAAGGTCGCTAAAGAGTTCGAAACCCTGTTCGTTAACGAGATGCTGAAAAGCGCCCGTAAAGCCAATGAGGTCCTGGCCGAGGACAACCCGCTTAACAGCGAAGAGGTTAAAACCTTTCAAGGGATGCTGGACAATGAGCTGGCACTGTCGCTGGGTCGTCAGGGCAAACTTGGCATTGCCGATATGTTGGTTCGCCAGTTTGGCGGCGCTGACAAGGAGGCCGTGCCACCTTCGGAAATGACGCAGCCGATTCGGCCGTTGACGCGCCAGCGCAGTGTTGATGACGGCGCTATCAACAACATTGACGCGGCCGGCCGCGTCGACATCGCGCACCTGAAACCCGAACAGACCCAGTTCGTCAAGAAAATGGCCGCCTTTGCCAAGGGTGCAGCGGACCGACTGGGCGTGCCGGTGAGCCACATAGTCGCGCAAGCCGTCCTGGAAAGTGGCTGGGGCCAGCACGTCCCTAAAGCCCAAGACGGCGGTAGCAGCTACAACTTTTTCGGCATAAAAGCGTCGAACTGGGATGGCGACAAGGCTGTGATTAATACCCAAGAGTTTAAGCAGGGATTGTGGGTCACCGAAGAAGCGGCGTTTCGTGCCTACGGCGGCATGCGCGAGGCACTGGATGACTACGCCAACTTTATTGAACGCCCGCGATACCAGGACGCAATCAATAACCCCGACGGGTACTTTGAAGCCTTGCAGCAGGGCGGCTACGCCACTGATCCCAGCTATGCCGATAAGGCCCGCTCGGTATTGACTCAAGTCCAAGCGGTATTGGCCGATAACTCCGCTAATCAGGAGACCGGTGCATGAGCATTCTAGGAACTGCGTTAACGGGGCTTCGGACAGCACAAACGCTGATCGACACCACGGGCAACAACATTGCCAACGCCAACACCGAGGGGTACGTTCGCCAGCGCGCGGACGTGACGACCCAGGGTAGTGTTGGGTATCAGTTGGGTGCCCAGGTCGCACGAATCACACGCGACGTGCCCACTGCGCTGCAAAATCAGGTCCGTATTGACGCCGGCAAAACCGCCGCCAGCTCGACCTATGCCCAGGGGGCTGCCCGGATCGACCAAATTATTGGCGACGTCGAAACTGGCCTAAATTCGGTCATGAATGACTTCTTTTCGTCGGCCCAAGCCTTGACCCAGGACCCAACCAGCATCCCAGCGCGGCAGACGTTTCTAACCCAGGCCAAATCCTTGGCAAGTCGCGTCAATCAAATGGGCAGTCAGCTTAACCGCGAAGAGCAGTACCTGACGGCACAGATGAAAGTCGGCGCCGAACGGCTCAACCAGCTGTCCGATGAGTTAGTGCAGCTGAACCGACAGATCGGTGGCTCCAGCGCACACCAGACACCGCCGCTGCAGTTGATGGACCAGCGCGACCAAGTGTTGGCCGAAATGTCAGAGTTGGCCGGTGTTGATGTATTTCCCTTAGCAGACAACCAAGTGGCCGTTTACCTATCCGGTGGCTCGGTGTTGGTTACCGGCGAGAACAAGCTGGACGTGGCCGTGGCGCCCACCGCGAACGATCCGACCCGGTCCCAGTTGGTTCTGCAAAGCAACGGGTCAACGGTTGGGCTGGTACCCAACAGCAAGCTCGATGGCACCTTGGGCGGGCTTAATCAGTTGCTGGACGACGTAATCTTTCCAGCGCGCAACGAGCTAGGTCGAATTTCTCTGGGCCTGGCGGATTCAATTAACCAGACATTAGGCCGGGGACTGGACCTCAACGGAAACTTCGGCGCACCCTTGTTTGGTGACATCAACAGTTCTGGCCAGTTGCCCGGACGGGCGGTTCCTAATCTGGGTAACACGGGCGGCGGGCAGGTCGACGTGTTGATTGCGGATACCCAGGCACTCACCGCGAAAGATTACAGCCTTCGATTCACCGGAGGGAACTACGCGATACTCGATAGTACCGGCAGCACGGTAGCATCGGGTGCGGTGGGCGCCACGTCGACCACGATCACCTTTGACGGGTTGGAAATCAATTTAGGCGCTTCCAGCGGATACGCTGATGGCGACACCTTCGGGATCCAGCCGACGCGGCGTTCCAGTGAATCGATCAGCGTGGTGTTGAACGATGTTGCAGCGCTCGGACTAGCAAGCCCTGTGATCGGTGCTGATGATCTGGCTAACACGGGCTCCGGGGCGATAACCGTCAGTGCCACCAGTGCGGTCGGCACAGGCACGAACTTTACGACCAGTCCAGCGGCCATGACGCCTGAACTTATTGTCGAGGTGACTGGGGCCGGTAGCTATGCCGTTAAGGACGCGTCTGGGGGCGCAACCTTGTGGACCGCCACCTACACGCCCGGCAGTCAAATTGATCTGTTTTCCACAACGCCCGGGGACACGACCTATACTGGGTTCACGGCTTCGATCAACGGTCTGCCCGACGTCGGCGACACCTTCACATTGAGCTTCAATGCGGGGGGGACGGCCGACAATCGCAATGCCCAGGCGTTGTTCGACCTGCAGGGGGCTAACTGGCTAGACAACGGCACCGAGCGCTTTAGCGATAGCTACGGCGGATTGGTCGCCAGCGTCGGTTCACAGGCAGCACTGGGTCAAATACGTGCGGATGCTGATCTAGCGATTTCCGAGGCGTCAAGTGCGCGCCTTGGGGACCTAGCAGGGGTCAATCTAGACGAGGAAGCGGCCAATTTGGTGCGCTATCAGCAGTATTACCAGGCCTCCGCACAGGTCATCAGTATTGCCAACTCTCTCTTTCAGACGCTCATCAGTTCGCTGAGGTAATCGCTATGAATCGACTGTCTACAATGGCGTTTTACGACCGTTCCGTGGCCCAGATGACCGCGGCTTCCGAGCGGCTTGAAAAAGCCCAAACCCAGGTCGCTACGGGAAAACGCAATCAAACGGGGGCAGACGACCCGCTGCAGGCGCCCATTGCGGTAAAACTGCGCGAAGCGATTTCCCGGCGTGAGGGCTTCCAGTCAAATATTGACGCGGCACGTCGGTCGCTGGCGATGACCGAGACTGGCCTCGGCGCCATGAGTGACATCCTGATTCGGTTACGGGAAATCACCGTTCAGGCCGGCGACGGCACCCTGAATGCGTCCGATAGAGAATCATTGGCGGTTGAGGTTCGTGCCCAAATGGACAGCTTGATGGCCCAAATGAACACTAAGGATTCGGACGGGCAGTACCTCTACAGCGGCTTTAAAGGCGACACCGAACCCTTCGTTAAGCAGTTGGACGGATCCGTCGTTTTCGCCGGTGACGCAGGCAAGCGCGAAATACAAATCGCCGAGAACCTGTCGATCAACACTCGACCCAACGGCCGCGACACCTTCACCAGAATCGAAGCACCCGGTGGTGGGGTGACTGACTTGATTTCCGGCCTCGATGCGTTCGCCGATGCGCTTGAGGGTGGGGTCAGTGCCGCGGCGTTATCAGCCGCTATTGATGACAATGTCGAGTTTCTAAACAGTGCTTCGGACAAGGTTAACTCCCTTCGCAGCCAAACCGGTGTTTCGCTTAATCTGCTGGATGCCCGCGAAGAAGCTCTGTTGTACGAAAACGACACCGATGCCATTTACCTCGGTGAAATTGAGAACGCAGACGCGGCTGAAGCTATCACGGAAATGCGTCTGGCGGAGGCGACACTTCAAGCGTCCCAGCAGACCTTCGCGCGGATCGCCAACCTGTCGTTGTTCAATTACATCAACTAATGGTGGACGGCGCCTGGGCATGGATAATGCTTTGGCGCCAAAAATCACACGGATTCACTTTCCCAGTCTGATATCGGCGGGTTCTTTTCCTGCTTTGAACCTCTCGACCATCGCCAGCAGGCCAGCCTCAAAGTCGCGTGTGTACGCTTTTGTATCAAACAGCGCCTCCGACGCGATGGCGGAGCGCAATTGCTGCTTAATATTTTCCAAACGAGCGGGGTCGTGCGCTAGGGCGAGGGCAAGCTCAATGTATTCCGCAACCGACGTAACATTCATGGAGTCCATACCAAGCGCACAGTTCAAACTGCCTGCAACCCTTGCAGCAAACTGATGCCCAAGTTTAGTTAGCACGGGCACGCCCATCCAAAGGGCATCGCTTGCGGTCGTGTGCGCATTGACGTTGAAGGTATCCAGAAATACGTCCGCATGTAGGTGCCTGGCGAGGTGTTCGGCATAACTCACCCGATCTGCAAACACCAGGCGTTTCGGGTCGACACCAAGTTCACTGGCAGCCGCTTGCAAGTTTTGATCGGCAAACCGATTAGCTTTGAGTAGCCAAAGCACGCTGCCTGGAACTTGCTGTAGTAACTCCATCCAGATATTGAACTCGTCCGGCGTAATTTTGTAGGAGGCGTTAAAGCAACAAAATACGAAGCCCTGTTCCGGTAGTCCGTAGTCCTCCCGCGGCGCGCACTCGGTGGGCTGGACACGGGTGTCATCGTTTGGCTGATAACAATGAGGCAAGTACAACACCGACTCGGAATAACCGTCCCGGCAATGGTCCGGAATAATCGTGGTGTCGGCCACAATGTAGTCGATGAAGTCACAGCCGAGGCTACCGGGATAGCCTAAGTAAGACACTTGAATCGGGGCAAGGCCCAATGCAAAAGGCTCCAGCCTTGCCTCGCCGGTGTAGCCTTTTAGGTCGATTGCCACATCGATCTGGCACGATCGGGCCAACTCGGCGATTTGGTGGTCTGTCAGGTCGCGTACATCGTGGAACTCGTCGAACAAGGACTGGGCGGCGGTGCGCATCGTATCTTGGCGGTCGACACCGTAGCTGAACGCTAAGAGAGTAAACCGACTCCGATCCAGATGAGTTATGACGCCTTTGAACAGCACCATGGTCGCGTGATCATGAAAGTCCGCAGAGAACAGGCCTAGGCGAATGCGTTGGCCGGCCGCTTCACTGAGGCCTAAGGCGTCGCGCGCACCCGTTGAATACCGCGCACCGGCCCAGTTTCGTGACCGAGCGAGCTGGCGGGCCGGAGAGTCCTCGAATACCAGGCCGCAAAAGGGGCTGACGGGAGCCCCGTCAATGCCAAGGCCCGAGTGCTCGGCGAATGACGCAAGTGCGCTCCAGTCGCAAACGTGCATTTTCTGGTGGAGTATTTCCAGCCGGGTAGATTCATAGGCAGGGTCGAGGGCCATGGCTTTTTCGTAGTACTCAATCGCGTTGACCGGCTCGCCGAAGTGTTTGAGTAGAACGGCCAGGTTGAGGTGCGCGGCAGCGTTTTTCGGATCAAATTGCACACATTGGAGGAAGCTGAGCATGGCTTCTTCATAGTCTTTAAGCTCGTAGTAAATACTCCCGAGGCGAAAATGCGCATCGGCGTAGCTCGGCTCCAGTTCCGTTGCGCGGCCAACCTTGGTTATTGCCTCGCGCCTGTTCCCCTGCAGATAAAGGTTCAGGCCAAGGGCAAGCCAATGGTGCGCGGCGCTCGGATCCAACTCGACGGCAATTCGTAAATAGTCAGCGGCCTCATCCGCGTTGGACTGACTCTGCAGCAGATTCCCCATTGCGTAGTTAAGACCTGCATGATCGGGCATGGCTGCGAGAGCACTCGAAAACACTGCCGTGGCGCGGGCCAGATCATTCAGTTCAACCAACGCGTTACCTAAATTCAAATGAGCATCCGCAAAACTAGGGACGGTCTCGACCACGTGCGCAAAACTGGATGCCGCTTCCTCCCATCGGCTGTTCACGCTTTGCAGCTGACCGAGCTGATAGCGTGCGACCGCGTCTGCAGGTTCAATGGCCAGGGCTCGATTAAGAAGCGTCTCGGCAACCTCTGCGTCGCCCCGCTCAGCGGACGTTACGCCGAGCACCGATAACGCGGCGGCGTGGTTCGGGTCGTGGGCAATCAGTGCCTGGAGGGTCTCGATGGCCAGATCGGATTTATCTAGTCCGAGCTGTGCCTGCGCTAGGTTGAACAGCAGCTCACTATCGGTCGGGTACACGCTGATTAGCTTCCCGCAGACCGCTTCCAGCGCCAGCCACTGACGATCAAGCGCCAGCGGTTCAACGCTCGCGCGATACGCGTTCAGTGCCGCAATGCCGTCACCCCGACTTTCCGCCTCTGCCGCCTCAGTCAATAGCGCGCGTGCCGATTTATCCTGCGTCATGCCGTCTCCACGGTATCCAAAACCCGAGCAGTACTGTGGCTTAATTCGCCTCAAAATTCTGCCCTCACGCACAGTGCTAAGACCTTTTCGAGAAACTAATTCAAATTCCCCCTCAAGCAATCTTGTTTCTGGCCGCTAACCATTTTGTACGGTAGCTGAGCCCAAGCGCCAGCATAACTTGATGCGATACAAGCCCAAACAGATGGGCTAATTGCGGAAGCAAACCACGAGGTAGTAAATTATGGCACTTCAAATTGGCACCAACCCTTCAAGCCTAGCGGCCCAGCGCACATTGATTAGCTCGCAGTCTGACCTTCAGACCAGCTACGCGCGTTTGTCGTCCGGTAGCCGGATCAACTCGGCGCGTGATGACGCCGCTGGTATGGCCATCGGTAACCGATTGCAGGCGCAAGCAGCTTCATTGGCGGTTGCCCAACGCAACGCTGCAAACGGCATTTCACTGGCGGAAACTCGGGATGCGGCCCTGAGCACCATGGCGGACCTGATTATCCGGGCGCGGGAACTGCACATTCAGTCCAGCGATGGCACACTAAACTCGTCAGACTTATTGGCTGTGACCACTGAAATTGCCAGCATCGACACACAGCTGACCGCCTTGAAAACATCGTCTAAGTTTGCAGGCGTTGCTATGTTCTCGGGCTCTACGAGCGCAGCGATTAAGGTTGACGGAGACGCTGGCACAACGGTTACCGTGGCTTTGTCTGATGTTACGATGACAGTAGCGACCGACATCGCGTCAGCTGATGCAGCCTTGACCGCAGTCAACACAGCGCGTGCAGCCATGGGTGCGGCAGCCTCAGCATTGCAGGGTCACCTGGAGAACATGGCGGCCGTTGAGCAAGGTGTATCAACTGCGGCGGGACGTGTTATGGATACCGACTACGCTCGTGAGTCGGCAACGCTGGCGAAAAACCAGATCTTGCAGCAGGCAGGTACCGCCATCCTTGCCCAGGCGAACCAGTCGACGCAGTCTGTTTTGTCTCTGCTTCAGTAATCAAAAAGTCGGTGATGGCCTGCAACGGGCCATCACCATGATCTCTGCGGGTTAGCACTTTTGCTTGTCGCGCGCTCGAACAAAACACCAAGCTTGCCGCAGCACCTTCACTTCCATAGGTTCAACCGCCAACCACGCGACTTTGCCCGCCACCGCGGCTGTAATTTTGCTTCCTCGCTTAATCCAGGCTGTACTTGACCGGTCAGCCCACCGCCCAAAACACATGTGGTCTTTAGCAGGTCATTCGACGGCATTATGACTGGGCGAAATTTCCCCCTCGCGTCGCTGGTGATGGATGAATCCCAGATACATCGAGCCCGGCAAATAAATTTACAATTAGTACTCAAGTTTTCAGATTGTAAGTCGTTAGCCTTGATAGGCCGAGGTTTTAGGCCAGTCAAGCACGTGATGTGCCTGACTTTATGCGAGAAGCGAAGCCCGTAATGTCCGGCATTTGCACTTGCGAAAGTAACCTTTGATTAGGAATTTGACTTATGGCACTTCAAATTGGCACCAATCCTTCGAGCTTGGCGGCTCAGCGTACGCTTATCAGCTCACAGTCTGATTTGCAGACCAGTTATGCACGTCTGTCGTCAGGTAGCCGGATCAACTCGGCCACCGATGACGCTGCCGGTATGGCTATCGGTAACCGTTTGCAGGCACAGGCAGCCTCGTTGGCCGTCGCCCAGCGCAATGCCGCTAACGGCGTTTCCCTGGCT
>CAKZQE010000014.1 GCA_937139465.1 uncultured Gammaproteobacteria bacterium | reverse complement strand
TTTAAGTATTAAGTTTTTGATGTCTTCCAGAGACGAAAACTCACTGGATTGTTGAACCCGGATTCTTTCGCTACCCGCGGAAAACTTACCCGCTTCAAATGTTGTGTTTTGCGTGTTCAGTTGACTCCAAACTTGTGCCATCGATAGACCGTATTGAGCCAGCCGTTCGTCTGGGATATCAATATGCACGACGCGAGGTTGAACGCCGTGTAGCTCGACTTTTTTAATGCCATCAACGGTTTTGATGCGCAACTCGATGTCGACCTGAAAGTGCGCTCGAGTATTGGCAATCTGGATCTGGCGGACATCACCGGCAGTCTGTCGCTGTCGGACTTTACCGCGAATTGGGACCTAGAGACCTTGGCGGCGGGCCTGAGCGTGTCGCCTTTGACCGCGACTACCGATGGCGTCACTAGCATTTTGGGGTCGGTTGTCGACAGTGTTACGGGGGCGACCGAGCGGCTAAAAGCGATGACGCCGGCACAGCTCATTGCCCAGCTAAAAAGTGCGTTGAACCTTCTGGTTGAAGGGGACAGCAACGGAACGGTGTGGTTGGACCAAGACCTGCCCTTCATCAACCAGTCCTTGAACGACCTGACGGGCATCAAGACCTTCTTTGCTACTGTGCTCGACAGCCTTGATACCGCGAGCTCCTTGGATTTGAACTCGTGGTTGTCCAAGGCCCTGGCCGATGCTGGGCTACCGGAGGACATGATTAGTCTGACCTATCGCGAGTTGGGCGGCAGCGACTGGGCGGTCGATGTGGGCTTTAAGCTTGCACAAGGCTTTGCTGAATCGGTCAGCCTAAACCTCGGACTGGACGACTTGGGCGACCTCGGGCCGGTCGCCGCGGGTGTGTTTGATCTCACCGGCGATGTCAGCGGCACACTGGCAGGCTCAGCAGATCTGCAACTGGATGTGCAGCTGGTCGGCAGTGCCCTGCAGCGGGTTGACGCGCGTCTAATGGACTCGAGCCGCTTGCGGGTCGACCTAGGTCTCGAGATCGATGACGTCGACGTGTCGCTTGGATTGAACAGCTCGTTCTCGGCGGCCCTTGGCGATTTTGCACCGAACCTGTCCGTTGACGGAGGGGGCATATGGCTGTCCGGCGACCGCACTGAGCAACAGGCGACGCTGACGTTACGCGACAAAACCCTGACCAGTGCCGCATGGTTAACTGCGGATAGCTTTGTTGCCGGGGATATGGTTTACCAGACCATTGGCGGTGAATCGGTCTACGGGCGTGTTGTGTCTTGGACCTATGATGCGGATGCGCGGGGTGGTGAGCTTGTGCTGTTGGCACCCACCAGTGGCTTTACCGCGGGCTCGACCCTGCAGGCTGCCGGCAAGCCGGATGTGGCGGCACAGGTCTCCGTGCTATCGGTGCTGTCGTCGGACCTGCGTCGTGTTGCTGCGGACTTTGACGCCCTGGCCGCGTCCCTGGTGGTCGCCGGTGACCGCGTCTCCAGCGCTGACGGCACGCTCGCCGGCAGTGTCCGGCAGTCCTCGGGGGCTCGCATTGAGTTGGACCTGAGTGCTGGCGGGTTGCCAACCGGCGCGGATGCGCTGGATCGTGTGTTGACGCTGGACAATGGTGACACCGTTCGCCTGGCGACATTGGCCGGTGCCATTCCTGGCACCGTCAGTTCGACCAATCAATCCTTTACCGTGGCTTCAGCCACGCAGACCTTGGTACTCGACGCTAGCACCACCCTGGTCAAGCTGCCGGTTTCAGCCGGCACCCTGACGGACCTGACGGCAGGGGACTACCTGGTGGCTGACAACGGTCAGTGGGTGCGTATTGATTCGGTCGAATCCGATGCCCTTTGGGTCGAGCTGATCGGTGACGCACCGGCGCTCGCTAATGGGGCGACCTTATTTGTACCGACACTGGTGCAAAAGGACGGCACATCAGCTAGCTGGGTTGAAATTGCACCCGGTGTCAGCCGCGTTCAGCTGACCCTGGATAATTCGTCGATCTTGGGCGACTGGATCAACCAGGTTCGCGTGTTTAATGCCGGTGATCAGTGGTTTGAAGTGTCTGGCAGCAATGCCGTCACTGGCGTGGTGCAACTGCGTGCGCTGAACTTGGTCAACGCAACGGCGGCGACGCTGGGCTCACTTAAGGCCAGCGCCATCAGCGCGATCGACAGCGCAGGTGGCGTTTCAGTGGCCGGCATTAGCGGTGTGCTCACGGGGGCGGCCAACGCTCAAGCTGTTCCGGCCACTGCGTTCTTCGAGGTCG
>CAKZQE010000013.1 GCA_937139465.1 uncultured Gammaproteobacteria bacterium | reverse complement strand
GCCTCCCCCGTGGCACTCCAGGTCTGGCTGTTTAAGCGTTGGAAATGGTTCTAACTGCGGCCCGGGCGACGGGGTCCAGATCGTCCTCGGTGTAGTCGGCCAGCATCCTTAGCATGGATGGCGCCCAAAATTTCTTGAGGTGATTGGCGACGCGCGCCAGCACCTCGTCATCAGTGCCCCAGTGCGCATTGTTAGCGGCGATCTGATTGGCCATGTGAACCAAGTTTTCAAGTTGCGATTTCATGCGTTTATCCGTTCTAAGCTGTCGTAGCGCTGGTAGCGCCCCGGTCGAGCAAAGCCAATCAAGGTCATGCCGGCTTGGTCGGCCATGTCGATGGCCAGTGAGGTCGGTGCGGACACGGCGACGAGGGCGCCGATGCCTGCGGTGCAGGCTTTGTGCACCATTTCGTAACTGGCCCGGCTGCTGATCAAGGCGAAGCCCGGACCGTGATCCTTGCGTGCGCCGATCAGTTTATCCAGTGCATTGTGGCGACCGACGTCTTCGCGGGCCATCAGGATCCGGCCGTCCGGCGAACACCAGGCGGCGACATGACTGGCACCCGTAGCGCGGCCGTCCGGTTGGTGCTGGGACAGCGCTTGAATCGCGTTTTCGATGGCACTGCCCTCAAGGTGCTGGGCGGCCACGCTCGGCACCGGGCGGATGGCTTCGGCCAAGGATTCAGCTCCACAGAGCCCACACCCTGAACGTCCGGTCATCTGGCGCCGTCGGCGCTTGATGCGGTCAAAGGCCGCCCCGGCGATTTCAATGGCCAGGGTGACCCCGTTGGAGGTCCGCTCGATGTCGAGCTGATAGACCTGATCAGGATCCTCGATGATGCCCTCAGATAGGCTGAAGCCGAGTGCAAAGTCCTCGAGGTCCGTTGGTGTCGCCATCATGACCGCGTGGCTGATGCCGTTGTATTCCAGCGCCACTGGGCACTCCTCGACGACCAGGTCGAGCGAACGTTGGTCGCCTTTGATGACCCAAGCGCGCGTGCTCATTTACCCGAGGCACCTGCCAGTTCACGCTGCTGACGATCACGATTTGCGAAGCTGCGCTGCCACTCACTGGGCTGTGTCACCGGTTCAACCTGGACGGCCGTGACCTTGTACTCGGGGCAGTTGGTCGCCCAGTCGCTGGCGTCGGTGGTGATGACGTTAGCGCCGCTAAAGGGATGGTGGAAGGTGGTGTAGACCACACCAGGCAGCATTCGCTCGCTGATCTGCGCCCGCAGCACCGTGGTGCCGGCACGGCTACTGATGCCCAACCAGTCATCCTGTTTGATGCCGCGTAGCTGGGCGTCCTCGGGGTGAATTTCCAAGCGGTCCTCGCTGTGCCAAGCCTGGTTGTCGGTACGACGGGTTTGGGCGCCCACGTTGTACTGACTCAGGATGCGCCCGGTGGTCAACAGCAGCGGGAAGCGTGAGGTGGCCCGCTCGTCCGTGGGCACGTATTCGGTAATTGCAAATTGGCCTTTGCCAATCGGAAAGTCCTCGACGTGCATGGTCGGCGTGCCGGAGGGGTTGGCGTCATTGCACGGCCACTGCAGGCTACCTTCGGTGTCCAGCTTTTGATAGGACACACCCGTGAAGCTGGGGGTTAGCTCGGCGATTTCGTCCATGATTTCGCTGGGGTGGCTGTAATGCATCCCGTAGCCAAGGGCGTTGGACAGGCCCATGGTGACCTCCCAGTCACTCAAGCCAGCGACTGGCGGCATGACACGGCGGACCCGGTTAATGCGGCGTTCGGCGTTGGTGAAGGTCCCGTCTTTTTCCAGAAAGGTGCTGCCTGGCAGCAGCACATGGGCAAACTTGGCGGTCTCGTTGAGGAAAATGTCCTGAACGATCAGGCACTCCAGGGCGCCGAGGGCGGCCTCGACATGCTGGGTGTTCGGGTCGGATTGGGCGATGTCCTCGCCTTGAACGTACATGCCCTTGAACTGTCCGGCGATGGCCGCGTCGAACATGTTCGGTATGCGAAGGCCCGGGTGCTCATCCAGCGTCACGCCCCATTTCGCTTCAAAGCGCCCGCGTGCGGTGGCGTCACTGACGTGCTGGTAGCCCGGCAGTTCGTGCGGGAAGCTGCCCATGTCGCAGGCCCCTTGAACGTTGTTTTGTCCGCGCAACGGATTCACGCCGACGCCTTCGCGCCCGATGTTGCCGGTGGCCAGGGCTAGGTTCGCGATGCCCATCACCATGGTGCTGCCCTGGCTGTGCTCGGTTACGCCCCGACCATAGAAAATGGCCCCGTTCGGCGCGCTGGCAAAGTCCCGGGCCGCTTGGCGCACCTTGGCTGCGTCAACGCCGGTGGCGGCTTGCATGGCCTCGGGACTGTTGCGCGGGTCGCTGATAAAGGTCCGCCAGGCCTGATAGGCCGCCTCGTCACACCGACCTTTGATAAAATCTTTATCTTCAAAGCCTTCGGTCACCACAACGTGGGCAATCGCGTTGATCATGGCGACGTTGGTGCCAGGGCGCAGCGGCAAGTGATGCGATCCCTGCGTGTGCGGGGTGTTCAGCAGGTCAATTTCCCGAGGATCCGCCACAATCAACCTGGCGCCCTCACGCAGGCGCCGGCGCAAGGCCGAACCAAAGACCGGGTGTGCGTCCGTCGGGTTGGCGCCGATGACCAAAATCGCGTCGGCGTGGCGGACCGAGTCAAAGGTCTGGGTGCCGGCTGATTCACCTAGGGTCATTTTCAAACCAAAGCCCGTGGGGCTGTGGCACACGCGGGCACAGGTGTCGGTGTTGTTGTTACCAAAGCCGGCGCGGATGAGCTTTTGAACCAGGTAGGTTTCTTCGTTGGTGCAACGGGAGCTGGTGATGCCGCCGATCGAGTTACGGCCGTGCTTTGCCTGCACGGCTTTGAGTTTGTCCGCTGCAAACTGGAAGGCCGTGTCCCAGTCCACTTCGGTCCAGGGCTCGTTGACGTGGTTGCGGATCATGGGCGCTTTGATACGGTCTTTGTGGGTGGCATAGCCGAAGGCGAAGCGGCCTTTGACGCAACTGTGGCCCTGGTTCGCGTCGCCGCCTTTGTAGGGCACCATGCGAATCAATTGATCGCCGGTTTTTAGTAGCAGTCGTGTCAATGGTGCGCGGTCAGTGGCGTAGACGCGCTCCTCTTCAACAGCAGGAAAGTGCAGTGTGACGCGGCGGGTATCTGCATTAGTGACAATGCCTAGGCCAAGCGTGCTATCGGCATGACTAACCCATCGTTGTCCGGGAATAAAAATGTCGGTCATCGTCTAAAAAAACAGCTGGTAACTGTTGCGTCTTGCGTGTTCAAGAAACACTTCGGTATCGAGGTTTTTGATCCTAGCTAACGTTTCGGCAATAAAAGGTAAATAGCGTGGTTCATTGGGTTGTCCGCGATAGGGCACGGGCGTGAGATAAGGAGCATCGGTTTCTAGGACGATGCGGTCGGTGGGCGTTGCATCAGCGACGGCACGGACATTATCGGCATTGCGAAAGGTGATAATGCCGTTGAATCCCAGCATGAATCCCTCATCTAGGCAGAATTCGGCGAGTGATAGTGAGCTCGTGAAACTATGGATTACCCCCTTATGATTCAGTGTCTGGCTATGGTTCGCCAAGATGGCACGGGTGTCGTCATCCGCTTCGCGGGTGTGGATGACCACGGGCAAGGCGGCCTCTGACGCAATGTTGAGCTGCGCGTCAAACGCCGCCGCCTGGGCGCGGCGATCGGCGTGATCATAGTGATAGTCGAGGCCAATTTCGCCAATCGCCACGACCTTTGTGTTGCCACAGCCCTCTCTGATGCGCTGGCTGAGCTCATCATTCCAGCTGTCGGCTTCGTGGGGGTGGATACCCTGTGTGCACCAGACTTGATCGTAATTGGCAGCAATCCGTTGCACCGTATCGAGGTTGTCTGCTGACACGGCAATGGTGACAACGCGCTCAATGCCCACATCCGCCGCCGCCTGGAGCGCGCCTTCTAACGCCTCATCAGCGAGATAGTCGAGATGGCAATGGGTTTCAACGATAGGCGTGTCAAACTGCGGTATGGCGCGGCGTGTAGATGAGT
>CAKZQE010000012.1 GCA_937139465.1 uncultured Gammaproteobacteria bacterium | reverse complement strand
CCGCGCACAAGTCATGCGCACAGCGCAATGGCTGGACCAACTTAACTTGGATAGACCACGGTGGTTGTCCAGCCCCTACACGCGGGCTCAGCAAACCGCGGGGCTGTTGGGCGGAACCCCGGAGATTGTGCCGTCGGTGACGCCGGATAGTCGGCCGCGGGACGCGGAGCTGGGACTCGCGCCCTACTATGAGGGCGACTTGATTGTGTGTTTTCACCAGCCCCTGCTGGCGGCCCTAGTGCTACGTTGGACTGAACAGTCCGTCGCGGTGCCCACGGGGGCGGGCTTTTGTTTGGCCGGCGACGTGCTAGCGCCGGGCTGGATGACGCTCAAAGATCAGTTCGCTCCATGACGCCGATCGAATTTAGCTTGCCCGCCTTGACCTTGCGTGGCTGGCGTATGGGCACGCCGGGCCAGGACACGACGCTGGCGCTGCATGGCTGGCTGGATAACGCCAACACCTGGTCGGTGTTGGGGCCGTTGTTGGGTCGTGACCTGATCGCCTTGGATGTCCGTGGCCACGGGCACTCGGATTGGGCTGGGGATGCGTATCACATTTGGGATTCGATTCTGGACCTGCATGCGGTTATCGCTAGCCTGGGCGGCCCTGTGCATGTGCTCGGACATTCTATGGGGGCTGGGATTGCGTCACTGTATGCAGGGGTATTCCCCGAGGACGTTCGCTCATTGAGTTTGGTCGAGGGCTTCGGCCCATGGATGGAACCCAACCTCAGTGTCCGCGGCCAGTTGCGCCGAGCCGCTAAAAAACACCTGGAATCAAAGTCCTCGCGTCCCTACGACAGCGTGGATACCGCCGCCCGCGTGCGCGCTACCCGTGGCGTGACAGCGGTCACCGCCGACGCCATCCGTCCGGTGGTTGAGCGTGGACTCAAACCCGTCGATGGCGGCTATGCCTGGCGCGCGGATCCATGGCTGAGCCTGCCCAGCCCGGTCAAAATGGAATCGCATCAAGTCGAGTCCTGCCTGAGGGCGATCGAGTGTCCGGTAAAAATTGCATTGGGTGAAGGCGGGATGTTGAACCCTAGCCCGATGCTAACAGAGCGCTTGACCTGGACCGAACAGGCGCAAACACGGCTGTTTCCGGGGGATCACCATCTGCACCTTTACCCGCAAACGGCGTCGGCCATTGCGGCCTGGTTCCTGGATTCGCCATTGGACCTCTAGGCCTTGGTTGAATAGCCGCAACGGCGCTGAGGGCCGGATAATTTGGCCATGACGACTCAACTTTTGGCGGCGGAGCTAACACCTGCTGCTGTGCTCAATTTTTGGTTTGGTGATGACGATGGTGGTCGCCTCGCTCCCCCGGCTGTGCTCGGTAAACGCTGGTTTAAGGGTGGCGAGGCGGTGGATGCAGCCATCGCTGAACGCTTTGCCTGGGCCGTGGATCAGGCCGTCGCTAACGGGCTGAAGGACTGGGAAATTGCGCCCCGTGAGCGCATGGCGCTGATCGTTCTGCTTGATCAGTTCACCCGCAACCTTTACCGGGGCACGGTCAAGGCCTTTATGGGTGACCATCGCGCTCGTCGCTTGGCGACCAACGGTTGGGCCCATGGGGATTTCGCTGAATTCCACTGGACCGAGCAGATGGCGGTGCTGATGCCCTTTGAGCATTCGGAAAACCTGGCCGATCAGGTGTTTTGCGTCGGGCAGATGGAACGTATCGCCCGGGATGTGCCTGCTCAGGATCAAGACATCGCGGAGGGTTTTGTCCAGTCCGCCCAACGCCACCACGACATTGTCGCCGAATTCGGGCGGTTCCCTCACCGCAACCCTGTGATGGGGCGGGCCAACACGACGGCCGAAGACCGCTTTATGTTGGACGGCCCGCGCTTCGGGCAGTAACGCCGTCCAGCGCCACCGGGGTCAGACCCGACAGACGACTGACGCGTTCGTCATGGCTGACGATGATTAGTGTGCCTCTGTAGGCCTCAAGTAGCCCAATCAGCGCATCGACGGCTTGTTCATCCAACCCCACCAGCGGCTCGTCCAACAGCCAGGCATCACTGGGCTGCAATGCACTGCGAATCAGTCCCAGCCGCCTGGCCTCGCCACCGGATACGCTGTCGGCACTGATGCGACCACCCATCTGAAATCGCCGGTCCAGCCCATGGTGGGCCAAGCCAAGTTCCACCAACATGGCCGAGGCCTTATCCGGGTCGATAGCCGCATACAGGCTCAGGTTGGCTGCGGTCGTGTCGTCGAAAATAAATGGAAACTGCGGTGTATAGGCCAGCGTCCAGGGCAAGGCCTGCGGCCGTGATGGCTCGGGTCTTGCGGCGATCCGCCTCGGCGGTCGCGGCGGTGCTCGGTAGATCTGGCGGTACGCGGTACGCCAGCGACTCCCGGCAACTTAGCAGCACATGGGTTAGGGCGCTGACCTGTTCGGCGCGGGCGTCGTCGAGCTGTCTGTGTGCCGCCCCCCCGGCACGACTCAGGACGACGGCTGCGCCAGCACCGACGCACAGCAACGACAGGGTCAACCAGGTGCCGGCGACCAGGCTTGCGATCACCAGGCCCGCCCAGACGGCATATCCGGTGGCGCGGGGGGATTGTCCGGTTAACACCTCAAGCCCGCGGCGGTCAATTTGGTTGACGACCACATCCAACTGCCAGCCGCGCTGCCCCAGTGCAAGACGGGGTCGCTGGGCCCAAGCTCGAAACAGCGCCACCCGATCGCGCACGTTGGCGGCTTTTGCGTGGCTGGGTGCAGTCGCCGCCTATGCGCTGGCGGGGCTATGGTTATGGGCCGGTTTTGACGGCTATGCGGTGTCAAACCTGGCCCTTGATGGCCCCTCGAACCCATTGCGTAAGACCATCGAGCCCATCGCAGGTCAGTTTTTCCAGAACTTTGTTGATACCCCCTGGTTGCTGATAGCGCCGGTTGTCGGTTTGGCCGGTGGCTTGATCGTCGTGGTGCTGACCTACCTGCGTGCCTTTGGCACCGCGTTTTTGGTCAGCAAGCTGGCTATTGGCGGCATCATTGCCAGCGTCGGGTGTGCCCTGTTCCCGATTATCCTGCCGTCCAGCACGCACCTAAGCCACAGCCTGACGGTGTTCGATTCGAGCTCCAGCGAAGCCACCCTGTGGATTATGTTGCTGTGCACCGCCGTGTTCCTGCCGCTGATTGTGGTTTACACCGGCTGGGTGTATCGCGTGCTCTGGGGCAAGGTCACCGAGGACGATATTCAAACTCATTCAAAATCGCTTTATTAAGCAAGGAGCAGTCAATGTGGTATTTCGCGTGGGCCCTGGGATTGGGCTTGGCCGTGGCCTTTGGCATTTTGAACGGCATGTGGTTTGAGATGAACGAAGCTGAATCGGACGATCAGCGGGGCTAGCGGTTGCTGGATTGGGCGTTGGAAAAGGGGGGCTCTGCCTTCGCAGGCCTCCCCTTTGCGAACTGGGCGGCTTAGGCGTCCTGCTCGGCCCCGGGTATGTCGCTGGTGGCGCGAGCCGTCGCCTTGGCCGGTAGGTGAACGTCCATTTGCGGGAACGGAATGGTGATGTCGTGCTGGGCGAAGGCGGCGACCACTCGCTCGTTCAGGTCATACAAAACGTCCCAATAATCCGCTGAGGCGACCCACGGGCGCACAAAGAAGTCGATGCTGCTGGCGCCTAGGTTGCCGACGGCGACGACCGGTGTCGGTTCGCGCAGGATGCGCGGGTCGGTGGCGATCAGATTGTTCAGCACTTCCTTGGCTTTCTGAATGTCATCGTCGTAGCCAATGCCGTACACCAGGTCAATGCGGCGCGTGTTGCGCGCTGAAAAGTTGGTGATGGTATCGCCGTAAATTTTGCCGTTGGGCACGATCACTTCTTTGTTGTCGCCGGTGCGCAGGGTGCTGGAAAAAATACCGATGTTCTCGACGATGCCAGTAACGCCACCGGCATCAATGAAGTGCCCCTGGCGGAATGGCTTAAAGGCCAGCAGCATCACCCCAGCGGCGAAGTTTGCCAGGCTACCCTGCAAGGCCAGGCCAATCGCCAAGCCGGCGGCACCGACCACGGCAACCAACGAGGTGGTTTGAACCCCGAGGCGGCTTAGGGCGGCGATCGCGACCACGGTTAGCACAATCGCGTAAACGATACTGCCGACAAACTCCACCAGCATCGGGTCGCTGCCGGCCTTTTTTGACATCACTTTTTGCACCAGCGCTTTGATGGCCTTGGCCGCATAGCGACCAACCACAAAGATGCCGATGGCGATGGCTAGGTTGATGAGGAAAGGCAGGACATAGGTCGCGGCCAACGCGTTCAGTTCAAAACTGGTGAATTCCATAACGGGGTCCTAGTCGTGTTTAGATAAGTCGTGGTGTTATACCAAGTTGCCGGTGGTGCCGGAGTGACCCAAGGTCGCACCTAGGCCAATGTCGAAATTGCCAGCGGCCTGGCTTCGGGGCATGGTATCCGATTGTCAGGAAGAGCACTGAGTCTGCATGCGGCTGTTTTCCCCGCGCCAAGTGGCGCAAACCATTCTGGACGGTTTTGCGACCTACCGGCACCGATTCATTCAGATTACCCTCGGCGCACCTGGCCGATTCGAGCGCGCGGATTGGCTGGCCGTTCAGCAGGCCGCCGCCGAACGAATCGAGCTGTACGAGGCCTCGGTCACGGACGTCAGTGACACCCTGCGCGCCCGGGTGGGTCCTGAGAACCTAAACGCTGATGTCTGGCGGGAAACCCGCGAGATGTATCTGTCGATGATTCGTGAGCGCACCGACCCGGAGCTGGCTGAAACCTTCTTTAACTCGATTTTTGGCCGCGTCTTCCGTCAAACGCAGCGCACGCCAGATCTGATCTTTATGGACTCGTGGTTTAACGACCATCAGCAGGGCGTGTCGAGTCAGGGTATCGCCATGGTGTATCGCCTTACCCAGGGCGCGGACATGGCGTTTGACCAGATATTTGATGACTATGCCTTTGGCATTCCCTGGACCCAACAGGCAGCGGACCGGGCGCGCTTGGTGCGTACCTTCGAGCGCTACGTTGGCCCGGACCTGATCGCCGACACCGATGCGCGGCTTGAGGTGCTGAAGTCCGTTTTTTATCGCAACAAAGGCGCCTATTTGGTGGCGCGATTTGTCGCCGGCGCCGTGCAGGTGCCTTTGGTGGTGGCGCTCGTCAACGACGAGGGCGGCGTGCGTGTTGATGCGGTGGTCATGGACAGCGAACAGGTGTCGATTATTTTCAGCTTCACCCGTGCTTACTTTATGGTCGACGTGCCGATGCCGACCGAGTTTGTCGACTTTTTGCAGGCGATGATGCCGGACAAGGCCCGGCCGGAACTCTACACCTCGATTGGCTTCTACAAGCACGGCAAGACCGAGCTCATCCGTGACATGAATCGCCACCTGGCGCGCACCGATGATGCCTTTGTCGAGGCGCCCGGCATTCGCGGTCTGGTGATGGCGGTGTTCACGCTGCCTAGCCTGCCGGTGGTGTTCAAGCTGATTAAAGACCGTTTCGGTCCCAGCAAAATGATGAGCCGCGAGGCGGTTAAACGCACCTACCAACTGGTCAAGGTCCACGACCGGGTGGGGCGCATGGCTGACACCCAGGAGTTCCACTATCTGGAATTCCCCCGCGACCGCTTCTCCAAGCCCTTGCTGGATGAGCTGCTGAGTTCGTGTGCCAACACGGTCGAGGTCAGCGAAGACAAGGTCATGATCAAGCACCTGTACACCGAACGCCGAATGGTGCCGCTGAACCTATGGCTTCAGGACGCGCCGAAGGACACCTGGGAGCCGGTTCTGGATGACTACGGCTGGGCCATAAAGCAAATGGCGGCGGCCAATATTTTCCCCGGGGACATGCTGCTGAAGAACTTTGGCGTGACTCGTCACGGGCGTGTTGTGTTCTACGACTACGACGAAATTAGCTACCTGACCGAGGTCAATTTCCGCAAGGTCCCCGAGCCGCAAACACCGGAGCAGGAAATGGCCGCCGAGCCTTGGTATTCGGTCGGTATCCACGACGTCTTCCCCGAGGAGTTCCCGACCTTTTTGTTCACCGACCGCGAGCCCAGGGCGATCTTCGCCAGATTGCATCCCGAGATCTTTGATCCAAGCTGGTGGCAGGAAACCCAGCGCGCCATTAAAGCGGGCCAACTGATGGACTTTTTTCCCTACCGGGGCGACCACCAGGCCGCGTTTAACTGGTCTATTTGACGACGGGGGCGCACACTGCGCGCGCCCTCGCCTGCGGGCTGAAACACTGGAAGCGCTATGGCACGAAACGCCACGATCATTAAAGTTGAGTTGTCGGTCTCGGATATGGACCGGCACTACTACGCCACGCACAAACTGACCGTCGCCAAGCACCCGTCGGAAACCGACGAGCGCCTCATGGTGCGCCTGCTGGCCTTTGCCTTACACGCGGATGAAGCCTTGGAAATGACCAAGGGCCTGTCAACGGATGACGAGCCCGATATTTGGCTGAAAAGCCTGAGCGGTGATTTACACCAGTGGATTAGCCTTGGTCTGCCCAGTGACAAGGTTATTCGCCAGTCCTGTGGCAAGGCGAACAACGTGGTGATCTACAGTTACGGCGGCCGCACCGCTGAGCAGTGGTGGCAAAAAGTTGCAAGCACCACCGATCGGTTTAACAACCTCTCGGTCGTTAACCTGTCCGATGAGGATACCGCTGCGCTCAAAGCCTTAGCGAGTCGCTCGATGGCGATGCAGGTCAGCATCCAGGGGGACGACGTTATGGTCTGCGTCGGTGACGAGGTTGTCTACATTACTCTGCAGCGATGGAAGCAGGCCGCGCACTGACCTATTTCGGCGGCCCGTCCAACTGATACACCGAGTCCCGAAAGGTGTAGACCCAGTCCGGACGATACAGCACCAGCATGGTTAACAAAGCGCCGGTAATGAAGCCCTCCGGAAAGGTCATCATTAACCCAAAAGGCAAGAAATACCGGCTGAGGTAGGTCCACTCATAACCGCCAAAGGCCATCAGCATCAGCACCGCCCCGAGGTAGCAAAACACCGTGCCAAAGGCCGCGCCAAAAAAACCATTGACCCAAACGTAGACAAAGAAGTTCCGTGGCCACCAGCGCTGTGCCCCGGCCAAAAACGCCAGCACCCAGAGCCCCGGTATAATGACGGTGATGAGCAACGAGGGTCCGAGACTGGCCCAGTCCCCAAGCCCCGCCGCAATGTTTAGGGCCTGACAGGCGGTGGACAGCAGCAACGTAAATCGAAAGCCAAACATCAGCGCCGACAGGGCGGTTAGCAGCGGGTAGAACGCCAGTCCTTCGACGATGCCGCCGCTGAGGTGCGGCAGTGACAGCATGCTTAGCCCCATCAAACCCAGAGGCAAGGCATCTCGAGAATCCGCCAGACGTCGGTAATTGAGGCCCACGAACGACCAGGCCAAAAAAGCCAGCATGACCGTGTTGGTGAAGATGAGCCCGGTCAGTGACCAACTGCCGGGCGTCAGGTGCATCAGCACCTCAAATGGTCAGCGTCATCCGCACATGCGGGATGCCGGCTTCGTCAAACTCGTCGCCCGTAGCAACAAAGCCAAAGCGCGCGTAGAAGCCCGCCGCGTGGGTCTGGGCATGCAGGATGAGCTCGCTGTGACCCGCCTCCAATCCCGCGGCAATGGCCGATCGCAGAAGGGCGTCGCCCACCCCCTGTCCGCGCCACGGAGCCAACACGGCCATGCGGCCAATGTGACCATCCGGCAACAGGCGCGCGGTGCCAATCGGTTCGCCGTCGGGCGTGCAGGCCAAAAAATGCAGGCTGACCTCGTCCATGTCGTCCCATTCTTCGCTGGGGTCGACTCGCTGTTCGTCCACAAACACGGGGGTACGTACCGCTTGGCACTGAGATTTTACGGTCAACCAATGACCGCGGGTCACGTTAAATGCTGACAAGCCATCCCTCCTCGGCGAAGGTCTCTAGGATGGCGATAGCCTCACCCGAGAGTCCCTCGGTTGCAAGTCCGTCAGGGGTGCACAGGGCTTGGTAGCTCGCGTGATCGAGCCCGATGAAGGCCTCACCTTGAATGATAAGTTCACCCTCGACCCAGACGGCGCGTACGCCGGGGGCAAAGCCCATATGCTGGGACAGTTCAGTCGGATCGGTGGGTTCACCCAGTTGCGTCGCCGCCAGGCCAAAGGCCAGCGACAGCTCGTGCGCCGGTGCCTGTTGAATCCAGCTAAGCAATTGTTCGCGCACCTCAACGCCGCAGAGGGTGTTACCTGGCGCCCCGGTGCGCGTGGCATCGGTCAGCAGGGGCGCAGGGGCGACCTCGTTGAGTCGCTCCAGTACATCAAACACGCTAGGCATCCGAAAACCGACACTCAGGGTCATGCACTCGTCATCCAGCGCCACGCCCCGGTGGCCGCAGCCCGGGGGAATGTAGAGCAGATCACCTGGGGTCGCTGTGACCGTAAAATCCGCGGTGAAGCCATCCAGCAGTTTTGAGCCGCCGGTGTTGATTTCCGGCAGTGCTCGATCGGCCAGGGTGCCAACGTCCCATTGGCGCTGACCACGGATCTGAATCAAAAAGACGTCGTATTGGTCGCGGTGCGCGCCGACGCTGGCACCCGCCATGGCGTGGCTGATCATCAGGTCGGCGAATCGCCAACGCCCCAATGCCGGAAGCGCAGCGGCCCAAGCCGCCAGCGTCGGGCTGTGGGTTTCGACGTGGCCGACCAACAGTGTGTGGCACTCGGACGGCGGATGATCCGGTTCCAAGTCGACGGCAAAGTCGGCCAGCGGACGAATCAGACGTGCGTGGTGGCTATCGCGCGCCCAGTCCCAGAGCTGCTCCGGGCTGGGGGCGAGGGCGGCCACGGTGCTGGCCGCGGGCAAAAACACCGGCGATTTCTGCCAGTGGGTGGCGTAGAAATCGTCCGGCAGTGTCAGCGCCATCTTAGAGGTCGCGCGCCTGTTCGCTGGCGTTACCGATGTAGCGCGCCGGTGTCAGATCCAGCAACCGCTGCTTGGCATCCTCGGGGATATCAAGCTGGCTGACAAAGCTCACGAGGGCATCTTTGCTGATACCGGTGCCACGCGTCAGCGCTTTCAGTTGCTCGTACGGATTAGGCAAGCCGTAACGGCGCATCACGGTTTGAATCGGTTCGGCCAACACTTCCCAGGCTTCGTTCAAGTCTTGGGCGATACGCACTGGGTTCAGCTCAAGCTTGCCCAGGCCTTTTTGCAGACTCGACCAGCCCAGGCTGGTGTGGCCAAACGCCGTACCCAGGGTGCGCAGCACGGTCGAATCGGTCAGGTCACGCTGCCAGCGGCTGACGGGAAGCTTCAGCGCCAGGTGTTCGAGCAATGCGCTGGCGATCCCGAGGTTGCCTTCCGAATTCTCAAAATCGATCGGGTTGACCTTGTGCGGCATGGTCGACGAGCCGACTTCACCGGCGATTACGCGCTGCTTGAAGTAACCCAGGCTGATGTAGCCCCACAGGTCCCGGTCCAAGTCGACCAAAATGGTGTTGAAGCGCGTCATGGCCTGGCACAGCTCGGCCGTGCAGTCGTGTGGCTCGATTTGGGTGGTGTAGGGGTTAAAGGTCAGGCCAAGGCTCTCGACGAAGTTTTGGCTGAACTCGGGCCAGTTTAGGTCCGGATACGCCGAGACGTGGGCGTTGTAGTTGCCGACGGCGCCGTTGATTTTACCGAGGATTTCAACCGATTTTAGCTGCGTCAGCGCACGCTGAAGACGGTACACCACGTTGGCGATTTCCTTGCCGATGGTGCTGGGGCTCGCGGTTTGGCCGTGTGTTCGCGACAGCATGGGTTGATCGGCCCATTCGTGGGCCATGCCGCGCAGTGTGTCGATCAGAGTCTCGGCCTGGGTCAGCAACACGGTGTCGCGTGCTTCGGTCATCATCAAGCCGTAGGACAGGTTGTTGATGTCCTCGCTGGTGCAGGCGAAGTGAATAAATTCAGACAGTGAATTCAGTTCGGTGTGGTCTGCGATCTTCTCTTTGAGAAAGTACTCAACCGCTTTGACGTCGTGGTTGGTGGTGGCCTCGATGGCCTTGACGCGCAGTGCATCGGCTTCGCTAAAGTTATCGCAGAGGTCGTTTAAGAAGTCGCGGGCGCCGTCGGACAAGGCCGGGACTTCGTGGATGGATCCATGGTTGGCCAAAGCCATCAGCCAGCGCGCCTCGACGATAACTCGCGAACGGATCAGTCCGAATTCAGACAATATCGGCCGTAAGTCGTTGAGTTTCCCGGCATAGCGTCCGTCCGTGGGGCTTAATGCCGTTAGTGCGCTTAGTTCCATGTTAATCCACCCTCAATAAATGCGAGCGGCATTGTAGCTTATCGGTTAAGTAAATTTTTAGCCGTTTGTGCGTATTGGCTGCGCTGAAAGATCAATTGATAGCGTCGCCCGCCAACCTGATGCCACAGCAAGCTGCAGCGAATGCCGACCAACAGCAGCGCTCGGACCTTGTCCGCTGCGCCGTTGGACTGCAGGTGCCTGGCGTCGCCGGTGACCTGAATGCGGTAGCGAAAGGTCGACAGTGTGTCCTGATAGATCTGCGACAGGTTGGCCAAAATGCTGGGGTTGGACAGCTCGGCGAAATGCTGTCGCTGACGGTGGCAATTGGCCAGGCGCTCACCAATGACGTCAAGCATGTCCGGGCGTTTGGCGAGCTTTCGCTCCAGGTGCGTCAACGCTACCAGGTATCGCGTCACCGTGGCCGGTTCTTGGCCGCCGGAGTCGACCATTTTAATCAGCGTCCGCAGCCCAGTGCGCTGCGCCTGCACGCCACCCAAGGCGGCCTCGGTCGAGTCGGGGTTAAAATCAAACAGTGCTGACAACCCGGTTTCCAGGTCCGTGGTGCTCAGCTCCCCGGTGGTGGCGAGGCGATCAACCCAGTACGCGGCCTGAATAACGCTAGCGAGGGCGAGGGTGCGGTTTTCAATCTCTGTCATGGGCAGTTAATTGAGGTCCCGAGCACGGCTTTCAATCACGCCACCGCCCAAACAGCGCTCGCCGTCGTACAACACCATGGATTGCCCAGGCGTAACGGCCCATTCGGGGTCATGGAAATCGATGCGCCATCCGCCGGCGTCCGGGGTCACAGTGACACCATGATCGGGCGAGCGGTAACGGACCTTGGCGGTGCACTCAAAGGCGCTATCGCGATCCTCGCCGATCCAGTTCATGTCGCTAACCCAGGCATGGCGCGACATCAGTGCGGGGTGCTGGCCTCCCTGAACGGCGACCAGCACGTTGCGCTGCATGTCCTTGTCAGCCACAAACCAAGGCTCGTCCGGGTAAGCCCTAAGGCCGCCGATGCCCAAGCCCTGGCGCTGCCCGAGGGTGTAAAAACTGAGGCCATGGTGGCGGCCAATGACGTCGCCCTCGGGGGTTTCGATATCGCCATCCTGGTTGGACACATAGCGCTTTAAAAAATCGCCAAAACGGCGCTCGCCAATAAAGCAGATCCCCGTTGAGTCTTTTTTCCGCGCAGTGACAAATCCCTGTTGCTCGGCAATTTTGCGCACGTCAGGCTTGATCAGTTCGCCGACGGGGAACAGGGCCGTGCTGACCTGTTGTTGCGTCAACGCATGCAGGAAGTAGCTTTGGTCTTTGTTGGTGTCCAAGCCGCGCAGCAAATGCCCCGCGTCATCCCGGCGCACGTAGTGGCCAGTGGCGATGGCTTCGCCCCCAAGCATCTTGGCGTAGTCCAGGAAGGCTTTGAATTTGATCTCGCGGTTGCACAGTATGTCTGGGTTGGGAGTCCGGCCGGCTTGGTATTCGGCAATGAAGTGCTCGAACACATTGTCCCAATACTCGGCTGCGAAGTTTACGCTGTGCAGGGGGATGCCCAGCTTATCCGCCACGGCTTGAGCGTCGGCCAGGTCTTCGATGGCGGTGCAGTACTCAGTGCCGTCGTCCTCGTCCCAGTTTTTCATGAACAACCCGATCACGTTGAAGCCCTGCTGCTGCAGTAAATAAGCCGCAACCGACGAATCAACGCCGCCGGACATTCCCACTACCACTGTTTTCATCGTCGTCCCCCGCGCGTGTCGCGGCGCTTTGGCCGCGGGCGAGGCATGCTAGTGGTTTTGTCCTGAGCCGCCAACTGCTGGTAGCTGGCCGGAAGCGCGACGCGGCGCTGCTCCCCCGGCAACAGGTCGTCGAGCTCAAAGGCGCCGGATTGCATCCGAATCAAACGCAAGGTCGGGTGGCCCAAGGCTGCGGTCATGCGCCGGATTTGGCGGTTGCGGCCTTCATCAATGCTGACACTGACCCAGGTGTCTGGAATATGCTGACGAACGCGAATGGGCGGTGTGCGCGGCCATACCGGGGGATTATCCAGCGGTGTTACTTTTAGAAACCGTGCCGGCCCGTCTTTGAGTGTCAGTGGCTGTTGCCATTGGCTGAAATCCGGGCTGCCCTCGACCTGAACCCAGTAGGTTTTGACGGTGCGAAAACGGGGTTCGGTGATCCGCGCCTGAATGGGGCCGGAGTCGGTCAACACCAGTAAACCCTCGCTATCCCGGTCCAGGCGGCCGGCTGGGCGAAACCCAGGCAGGTCCAAGTGCTGTGCCAACCCCGGATGCCCATCGGCGTCCGTGAACTGGCTCAGTACCCCGTAGGGTTTGTTAAAAAGCACCACGTTCGCCAAAAGTCGTATCCTTCAAAGTCCATATAATGAAAGGCGTTATTTATAACTAAATGATATACTCCGGCGCGCGCAATCCACACCCACGGACTTGCATAACACAATAGGGAGATAAGGATGGGATACCAACACATCCAGGTGCCAGCTGGTGACAAGATCACTGTAAACGACGACAACTCTTTGAACGTCCCCAATAACCCGGTGATTCCTTTTATCGAAGGCGACGGTATTGGTGTTGACGTAACACCTCCGATGATCAAAGTCATCGACGCGGCCGTTAAGAAAGCCTACGGCGGCGAGAAGAAAATTTCATGGATGGAAATCTACTGCGGCGAGAAAGCAGTCAACGTCTATGGCGCAGACCAGTGGCTGCCCGAAGAAACGCTCGAAGCGATCAAGGAATTCAGCGTCAGCATCAAGGGCCCCCTGACCACACCGGTCGGCGGCGGTATCCGTTCGTTGAACGTAGCGATCCGTCAGCAATTGGACCTGTACAGCTGCGAACGTCCCGTTCGTTACTTCCAGGGCGTGCCTAGCCCCCTGAAGCAGCCTGAACTGACTGACATGATTATCTTCCGTGAGAACAGCGAAGACATCTACGCGGGCATCGAGTGGCAGCCGGGTAGCGAAGGCGCTAACCAGTTGATCAAATACCTGCAGGACGAAATGGGTGTTCAGAAAATCCGTTTCCCCAACAACTGCGGTATCGGCATCAAGCCCGTATCAAAAGAAGGCACCGAGCGTGTCGTACGTCGTGCGATTCAGTACGCGATCGACAACGACAAGGATTCAGTAACCCTGGTCCATAAAGGCAACATCATGAAATTCACCGAAGGTGCCTTTAAGGACTTCGGATACGCCCTGGCGGCGGCTGAATTCGGTGCGGAGCTGCTGGACGGCGGCCCCTGGATGAGCCTGAAGAACCCCAAGACTGGCAACACCATCGTCATCAAGGACGTGATCGCTGACGCCATGCTCCAGCAGATCCTGCTGCGCCCGGCTGAATACAGCGTGATTGCTACCCTGAACCTTAACGGTGACTACCTGTCTGACGCCCTGGCGGCACAGGTTGGCGGTATCGGCATCGCACCCGGCGCTAACATCGGCGACGGCATCAGCGTGTTCGAAGCGACCCACGGTACAGCGCCCAAGTACGCTGGCCAGAACAAGGTGAACCCCGGTTCGCTGATTCTGTCTGCGGAAATGATGCTGCGTCACATGGGATGGTCGGAAGCGGCTGACCTGGTCATTACTGGCATGGAAGGCGCGATCGGCGCCAAGACCGTGACTTACGATTTCGAACGTTTGATGGACGGCGCTGACCTGAAATCATCGAGCGAATTCGGTGACGAGATCATCAAGCACATGGCGTAATGCTGGTGTGATTGATAAGGACCCGGCCTCGGCCGGGTTTTTTTATGTCCAGTGTTTTTACTGGGCCCAGTACTAGGACCTCAAGGGCCGTCGTTCCCGTCATTCCACTGCTTTACTGACTGCCAACGAAAACACGTTGTTTTCCTCGTATAAAAACTTGAGGAGTCAGGAATGGTTGACCGCATTCACGATCTGAAGCTAAACGTCAAACTCTGGGGTTTGATGGGGTTGCTGCTGGCCATTATCGCCGGC
>CAKZQE010000011.1 GCA_937139465.1 uncultured Gammaproteobacteria bacterium | reverse complement strand
CGACTGCCATTGTCGAAGGCGCCGGCGATCACTGCTGTGAATACATGACCGGTGGTTTGGTGATTGTGCTGGGGAAAACCGGGCACAACTTCGGCGCCGGCATGACCGGTGGCTTTGCTTACGTCTTGGACGAAGATCGCCAGTTTGTAGATCTGTACAACCACGAATTGGTGGACATTACACGGGTCGGCAGCGAAGCGATGGAAGAACACGCCCAATACCTACGCGCGCAGCTCGGTGCCTACGTCGAGGCGACAGGCAGCGAGTGGGGCAGCGAGATCTTGGCCGACTACGAACACTTCTTGCAGCAATTCTGGCTGGTCAAGCCCAAGGCTGGGGGACTGGACACGCTGTTGCGCCAAAGCCGCGCAATGGCTCAGTGAGGACGACGGAATGACTGAAAAAACGATCCTGAACAACGATTTTCAATTCCGCGATGTGGCGCGCATGGACCCGACCAAAAAGGCCATGCAGTTCCGCACCGAGGACTTCGTCGAAATCTACGAGCCCTTTGAACCGACGCAGGCGTCGCATCAGGCGCACCGTTGCCTGGAGTGCGGCAACCCATACTGCGAGTGGAAGTGCCCGGTCCACAACTACATCCCTAACTGGCTCAAGCTGATTAGCGAAGGCAACATCATGGAAGCGGCGGAGCTGTGTCACCAGACCAACTCATTGCCCGAGGTCTGTGGTCGTGTTTGCCCGCAGGATCGTCTGTGCGAGGGTGCCTGCACCCTCAATGACGGCTTTGGCGCGGTCACCATCGGCAACGTCGAGAAATACATCACCGACACCGCCTTTGCGATGGGCTGGCGTCCTGATCTATCACAGCGCGTTTGGACCGACAAAAAAGTGGCCATTATCGGTGCAGGCCCGGCGGGTCTGGCCGCAGCTGACATTTTGGTGCGCAACGGCGTTAAAGCCGTTGTGTTTGATAAATACCCCGAAATTGGTGGCCTGCTGACCTTTGGTATTCCTGAGTTCAAGCTGGAAAAACGGGTCATGGAGCAGCGTCGCGAGATATTCCAATCCATGGGCATCGAGTTCCGCTTGAACACGGAAGTCGGCAAAGATGTCGAGTTCCAGTCGCTGATTGACGACTACGATGCCGTGTTCTTGGGCATGGGCACCTACACCTACATGAAGGGCGGCTTCCCGGGCGAAGACCTGCCGGGCGTATTTGATGCCTTGCCCTTCCTGATTTCCAACGTGAACCGCCGCCTCGGTTTCGAAAAAGACGCGTCGGATTTCATCGACATGCGCGGCCAGCGTGTGGTTGTTCTGGGTGGTGGTGACACCGCGATGGACTGTAACCGCACCTCAATTCGCCAGGGCGCTGAAAGCGTGGCCTGTGTCTACCGCCGTGACGAAGCCAACATGCCGGGCTCGCGCCGCGAAGTCGCCAACGCCAAAGAAGAAGGCGTGAACTTTATGTTCAACCGCCAGCCGATCGAAATCGTGGGCGACGGTAAAGTCGAGGGCGTTAAGTTCATCACCACACAGCTGGGTGAACCGGACCAAAACGGTCGTCGTCGCCCTGAGCCGATTCCGGGCTCCGAAGAAATCGTTCCGGCGGATCGTGTGCTGATCGCCTTTGGCTTCCGCCCGAGTCCTCAGCCCTGGTTTGCCGACTTCGGTATCGAGACGGACGAAGGTGGCTTAATCAAGGCGCCGGCAAACGCCGAGGTGGCCTTCCAGACCACCAACGAAAAAGTGTTTGCCGGTGGCGACATGGTCCGCGGTAGTGACTTGGTGGTCACCGCGATCGCCGAAGGGCGCCAAGCCGGACAGGGCATCTTGGATTACCTCGAGGTTTAATGTGACGGCACTTAAAAACGATCGCTTCCTGCGCGCCCTGAACCGGGAACCGGTCGACGCGACCCCGATCTGGGTAATGCGCCAGGCGGGACGCTACCTGCCGGAGTACCGGGAAACCCGTGCTCGCGCGGGTGGCTTTATGGACCTGTGCCGCAATGCCGATCTGGCCTGCGAAGTCACTTTGCAGCCACTTGAGCGCTTTGATCTGGATGCGGCGATCTTGTTCAGTGACATCCTAACGATCCCGGACGCCATGGGTTTGGATTTGGAATTTCAGGCTGGCGAAGGCCCTGTGTTCCACAAGCCGTTACGGACCGAAGCCGACGTGGCTGCACTTCCCAAGCTCGACGTCAATGTGGACCTGGACTATGTGATGAACGCGGTCCGCACCATTCGTTCGGCCCTGGGTGGCCGTGTGCCCTTGATTGGTTTCTCCGGGTCTCCCTGGACCTTGGCGACCTACATGATTGAGGGCGCCGGCTCCAAAGAGTATCCCCACGCCAAAGGCATGCTCTATGGCCAGCCCGATGTGATGCATGCCTTGCTTGACCAGCTAGCGGACACCGTGGCGGATTACCTAAACGCCCAGATTCGCGCGGGCGCTCAGGCCGTTCAAATCTTCGATACCTGGGGCGGGGCGTTGCCATTTGCCCAATACGACGAGTTCAGTCTGCGTAGCATGAAGCGCGTGGTCAGCCAGCTGATTCGCGAACATGACGGCCGCAAAGTGCCAGTGATTTTATTCACCAAAGGCGGCGGCGCTTGGCTTGAAGCCATGGCCGACGCGGATGCGGACGCCTTGGGTTTGGATTGGTCCTGTGACCTCGGTGACGCCCGTCGACGCGTCGGACACAAGGTGGCCCTCCAGGGTAACCTGGATCCGGGTACCCTGTTTGGCAGCGATGAAGCCGTCAGCCGTGAGGCACGTCGTGCGCTGGATAAATTCGGTCCCAATCCCGGGCACGTCTTTAACCTAGGTCACGGCATTAGCCAGTTTGCGAACGCCGACCGGGTCAAGACACTGGTCGATACCGTGCATGACTACTCCGCTGAGTTGCACGCTAAGGGCGGTAACTGACTGCCTTCATGGGCAGCGCCCCCAGCAGATAGTCCAAATTAACGACGCGATCCACAATCAGGTGGATCACGCCGTGTTTGCGTTGAATCTCCCCGGTCACGCGCCACAGCCGTGACGTCAGCACCACCCGCCGATACCGCTCGACCTGTGATGGCCACAAGATCAGATTGTGATTGCCAGTTTCGTCTTCCAAAGTGGCGAACATCACGCCGCCTGCGGTGCCAGGCCGCTGCCTCCCCGTCACTAGCCCGATGATGGAGCCCCGTTCGATCTCGGGGTGCTGTTGAATCTGCGTGAGCGACAAGCAGTCGCGGGCTTCCGGCCGGCCGCGAAGCAACGCGATCGGGTGGGTGCGCAGGCTAAAGCCCGTGGCCCGGTAATCCTCAACAATCTGAGCGCCTTCGGGGGCGGCAGGCAGCGTGCTGGCGCTATCGAAGTAGCCGGCGTCGGCCAGCAGCGGCAGCTGCCATAGGCTGTCAGCCAGGGCCCAGCGGGCCGCTTGCCGGTGTCCGGAGAGCCCATCCAAGGCACCGGCGCCGGCCAAACGTTCAAGCATGGCGCCACTGAGCTCGCTGCGTGCTGCCAAGTCGGCCATGTCCCTGAACTGACCCTCGCTCCGGGCCATCAGCAACCGCACCGCGGCCGATTCGGGCAGTTTTTTGATGGCCCGCAGCCCGACCCGAATAGCGCAGCGACCGTCGTGCTGCTGGAGGCTGTAATCGTAATCGGATTGGTTAACGTCAGCGCCTAACACTGCAATCCCATGGCGTTTAGCGTCCTGCAAAATCTGGGACGGCGAATAAAACCCCATGGGGTAACTGTTCAGCAGCCCGACATAAAAGGCCTCCGGCGTGTGGCGCTTTAACCACGCCGAGACATAAACCAGCAGCGCAAACGACGCGGCATGGGACTCGGGAAAGCCGTAATTGCCAAATCCAAGGATTTGCTGAAACACGCGGTCGGCAAATTCGTCTTGGTAGCCGCGCTCGCGCATGCCGTTTTTAATGCGGCTTTCTAAGTGGTCGAGTCCGCCCCGGCGTTTCCATGCGGCCATGGAACGGCGCACGTTGTCAGCCTGGGCCGGGGTAAAACCGGCGGCGACCACGCACAGCTGGATCACTTGCTCTTGGAAGATGGGCACGCCGAGGGTGCGTTTAAGCACGCCCTCGACCTCGGGGCTGGGGTAGTCCACCGATTCTGTGCCGTCGCGCCGGCGCAGATAGGGATGGACCATGTTCCCCTGGATCGGCCCGGGCCGGACGATGGCGATCTGAATCACCAGATCGTAATAACTGCGCGGTCGTAGTCGGGGCAGCATGGACATTTGCGCCCGCGACTCGACCTGGAAGACACCGAGGCTGTCACCGTCGCCCAGGGCGTCGTAGGTGGCGGGGTCCTCGGCGGGGATATCTTGCAGGCTGAACTCATCGGGCAAATCCGGCGCATAGGTTGGGGCTTGGGTTCGCCACAGTCGAATGGTATCCAACGTGCGGCGGATGGCGCTGAGCATGCCCAGGGCCAATACGTCGAGTTTGAGTAACCCTAGCGTTTCAATGTCGTCTTTATCCCACTGCACCAGGGTGCGCTCGGCCATGGCGGCGTTTTCCACCGGCACCCATTGCGACAACGGGCCGTCGGAAATCACGAAACCGCCGACGTGTTGGGACAGGTGCCTGGGGAAGCCCTGAATGGCAAATGCGAGTTTCAGGAACAACTGGAACCGCTCGGTGGTGGCGTCAATCCCGTTGTCGGCAAAGTAGTCGACCATGTCCTCGGGTTTGCTCCACCAGGACAGGCTTTTTGATAGGCGTCGTAGTAACCCTTCGTCCATGCCCAGGGCACGACCCACATCGCGAATGGCGCTCTTGGGTCGGTAGGTGATGACCGTAGCGGCAATCGCGGCACGCTCACGGCCGTATTTGGTGTAGATGTACTGGATAACCTCTTCGCGCCGGTGGTGCTCGAAGTCTACGTCGATGTCCGGCGGCTCGTTACGGTCTGCGCTGATAAAACGCTCGAACAGCACCGACACCCGAGCAGGGTCCACTTCGGTGATGAACAGGCAATAGCAAACGACACTATTGGCGGCGCTGCCGCGACCTTGGCACAAAATGCCCTGGTCCCGGGCAAACCGGACCACGTCGTGCACCGTTAAAAAGTACGGTTCGTAGTTCAGCTGGGCAATCAGCCCAAGTTCCTTTTCGATCAGCCCGCGGATTGGCGCGGAAATGCCGTTCGGCCAGCGCCGCTTGGCGCCGTGCTCAACCAGCGTGCGCAGGTACTCGGTGGCATCGCGGTATCCCTCCGGCACCAGCTCGCTCGGGTAGCGGTATTGCAGCTCGCTGAGGCTGAATTCGCATTGAGCGGCGATGGCGTCGGCGGCCTGCAACCAGGCGGCGGGATACAGTGCCGACAATTCAGAGGGTGGCCGTAGGCAGCCCTCCGCATTCGGGGCAAGGGCAGCGCCCAACTCGGCCAGAGGCCGATTAAGCCGTATCGCCGTGACCAAATCCTGCAGGGGCTTGTCCGCGCGCTTGGCCATGACCACATCCGAGCTGGCGACGATGGTGAGTCCGTGCGTGTTGGCAAACTGTACGAGTGCCGCCAGGTGGGTATCGCAGGCGTCGGTGCGTTGATGAACCGCGGCAAGGTTTAGTGCGCCGAAGTGAGCAACCAAGGGCATTAGGTCTTGCCCGGGGCGGGGGTTGGCGATCCAAATGAGGGCGCCGTCGCACGGCAGTTCAGCCAAGGACACCTGATATTCGCCCTTGGGCGCCTGTCGCCGGGCGCGGGTGATGGTCTCGCAGAGCACCGGCCAGCCGGCGGCGCTGCGCACCAGCGCGGTGAGGGTAAAGCCTTCAGTCGTTGTGAACCGACTGCCGTACAGCAGTTTAATGTCGTGGTCTTTGGCGGCCTCGAAGGCGCGTACGCTGCCGGCGACTGAGCAATCATCGGTGATGGCTAAGGCTGTGTAATCCAACTCAACGGCGCGCTCGATCAGCGCTTTGGGCTGGGAGGCGCCGACTAAAAACGAGAAACACGAGCGCGCGCAGAGCTCGACCATTAGCCCTCGTGCGGTGAAGCCCGCAGTCCTAAGGCCGTTTGCAGGTCGTCCTCGCGCAGTCGCTCGCGGCTGTCCAGATCCGCCAAGGTGCGGGCTAGCAAGGCGCATTTGAGTTGGGCCCGGCCGCTAAAGCCAAGGGCATTGCCATGCAGGCGAAGCGTTCGCCTCAAGGCCGAGCCGAGGCCAAACACCTCATCGAGCCCGGACAAGTGCAGTTGTCCGTTGAGGCAGCCTTGGCGCGTGGTTTGCCGATCCCAGGCCCGTCTAATGGGTGCCATGTCCAGCGCAGTCGGGGCGCACTCGCTGTATTCGTAGCGGGTGACTAGGTCAAAGCGATCAATGACCGGCGGCGGCAGTTGGCGTAGCCACCGGTCCCGGGCGGGGCCGCTGCAGCGGCACGGTTTACGTGCACTGCCGTGCCACCCACAGGGGCAGGGGTTGGCCGTGGCAATCGTTGCCGTGGTCGGTTCGTCATCCATGCGCTCTGCCAAGGCGTCGCGCAGGCCTTTGCTGTGCAGCGCAAGGTCATCGAGGGCGATCACATGATCCCGTTGCAGGTGCTGCCAATGTGCAAGTTGGCGTGCGCTGGCCCCGACTGGAACACGCCAGCTTTGCTCCACGTGTGATTGATTGGGTTTCGCAAACACGCGTTTGGCGGCGCGGCGGGCACGCCGTTTCGGTGCGTCGCGCCAATGGCGGCAGATGGCCTGGCTCCAGCGCGATTTGCCCGCACCCGGTTCACCATAGATCAGGGCCGAGTGACCGCCGGCCAGGGTCCAGGTCGCCAGTTGCGATGGCCAGCCCGGAACCACCCAGGGAGCCTCCTCGGCGACCGTCGCCGCGGTTGCGGATTCCGGCGTTAGCACCCGAAGCGAGCGCAGGTGATAGGGGAGGCCCTCACCGCCAGCGAGGCGCGGGACATTGGCGCAGGCCGCGGCCCAGTCCAGCCCAATGGGTTGCACCGAGCCATCTAAATTCATTTGGCCAAGCCAGCGGTATTCGCAAATGCGGGCGAGGGGTGCCTGATCGCTGGCGACTAGGATCGCCAAGGCCAGGGGCAGTGCGTGGCGATCATCCAATACCCCGCCGGCGGGCATTTCCACGTCCAGCGTAACGCGCCCTAGGGGGTAGCGAAATCCGGCGCCCTTCACCACCGCGCGGACGCGCTCGCGCAGCGCCGCGGCGTGACGTGATCGGTTGAGCAGCCGCGTCAACGGTAAGCCGCCCTGAATTTGTGCGCGCACGACACAGCGGCGCAACCCATCCGGGGTCGGGCAGAGGCTGTTGACGCGGCCAATGCTCATGCGTCGCTGGCGTCCAGTGCCGCGAGGCGTTTTTCCAGTTCGTCGATGCGTGCTTCGGCCCGGGCCAACAGCTGGGTCTGGGCTTCAAATTCCTGGCGGCTGACCAAGTCGAGACTGGCAAGGCCCTGAGCCATGGCGTCTTTGGCCTGGGTTTGGGCCTGTTCGGAAAGCTGGCGCATGGGTTCGGGCATGCGCTGCATGAGCTGTTCGGATAGCTGCTGAAAGGGTTCAAAGGGGTTCATGGGTGGCTCCTGATGCATGAGTGAGTGATGTCGAAACCCTAGCACGCCGAATGCAAAAGTCACTGGGTAAAATGACAGGCCTAGGGCGCTGAGATGCACCGAAACGGTGCGCGCCTTGGCCCGAAGGGTGGACGAAATTGGTGCGCTGCACAGCGGCAAATGCGTTAGAGTGGGGCGTTGGCGGGGCCCAGCTCCATCAAACACGCGATATGTCGGCAACTCCGCAAGGTTGGCACGGTAATCGCAATGGGTATGGCGTAGACAAACTACGTAACCCGATTTAACGACGGAGAAACCTATGAAACTTGTGACTGCGGTCATTAAGCCCTTCAAGCTGGACGATGTCCGCGAAGCGCTATCAGAGATTGGGATGCAAGGCATCACAGTGACGGAAGTCAAAGGCTTCGGGCGCCAGAAAGGCCATACCGAGCTGTACCGCGGCGCCGAATACGTCGTCGACTTTCTACCCAAAGTGAAAATCGAAGTCGCCATCGACGACGATCAACTCGACAGCGTTGTTGAAGCCATCACCAAGGCGGCCAACACCGGCAAGATCGGCGACGGCAAAATTTTCGTTGTAGCGCTTGAACAGGCGGTACGTATCCGTACCGGCGAGACTGGAACCGACGCACTGTAATCCAGCCATCCAGCTAAAAAGTCCAACCTTGCGGAGAGACACTCATGGAATCACAACTATCTGAATTGTCAGGTAATCTCGCGGAGCTTAGCTACGCGGTCGATACCTTTTACTTCCTGATTTCCGGCGCCCTGGTCATGTGGATGGCGGCGGGTTTCGCCATGCTCGAGGCCGGACTGGTTCGAGCCAAGAACACCACGGAAATCCTCACTAAAAACATCCTGCTGTATTCAATCGCTTGCGTGATGTACCTGCTGATTGGTTACTCAATCATGTACATCGACATGCCCGAAGGCGGCTTCCTGCCCAGCTTCGGCGGCCTAATTGGCGACGAAAATGCCGCGATTGGCGATAGCTATTACTCAGCACGTTCTGACTTCTTCTTCCAAGTGGTATTTGTTGCCACCGGCATGAGCATCATCTCTGGTGCGGTCGCCGAGCGTATGAAGTTGTTTGCGTTCTTGGCATTCGCCGTCGTGTTCACCGGTTTCATCTACCCGATTCAGGGCGCATGGAGCTGGGGTGGCGGCTTCCTGTCAGCAGCTGGTTTCAGCGACTTTGCGGGCTCGGGCATCGTTCACATGTGTGGTGCGGCTGCAGCATTGGCCGGCGTCATCGTCCTTGGTCCCCGTAAGGGCAAATACACCAATGATGGCAAGATCAACGCGATCCCCGGTGCCAACATGCCGCTGGCTACGATCGGTACCTTCATCCTGTGGATGGGTTGGTTCGGCTTTAACGGTGGCTCGCAGCTGCAGCTAAGTGGCTTTGATAACGCCAACGCGGTCGCTCAGATCTTCTTGAACACCAACGCGGCAGCCGCAGGCGGCGCGATTGCAGCGACACTGCTGGCGAAAGTACTGTTCGGCAAAGCTGACCTGTCGATGGCATTGAACGGCGCGTTGGCTGGACTGGTTGCCATCACGGCTGAGCCCCTGGCTCCGAGCGGACAGCTGGCTACCCTGATCGGTGCGGTCGGTGGTGTCATCGTGGTCTTCAGCATCGTTGGTCTGGACAAGATCAAAATCGACGACCCGGTGGGTGCCATCAGCGTACATGGTGTTGTGGGTATCTTCGGCTTGATCGCGGTGGTCTTCAGCAACAGCGACGCAACCATCGGTGCCCAGCTGTACGGCGCATTCTCGATCTTTGTGTTCACATTTGTTGCTTCGTTCATCGTCTGGCATGCACTGAAAGCCGTCATGGGTATCCGTGTATCCGAAGAGGAAGAGTACGAAGGCATGGACGTTTTGGACTGCGGTATGGAAGCCTACCCCGAGTTCACGTCAAAGCGCTAAGCCACTAATCAGGCTCAAGCGAGAGGCGCCCTTCGGGGCGCCTTTTTTGTGCCTGCACGGTTTTGTATGAACTTTCCTGCACCTCTACACTCAGACCTTCCTGACACGATGAGATGACGCCATGCGCGCTGTGATGCTGGATCGGGCCTCCTTGGGCGACGATCAATTGGATTTTTCTGCCCTTGAGGCTGAGTTTGATGAGCTCGTAAGCTTTGACGGCACCGCCGAGGAACAAACCGCCGATCGTCTGGCCGGTTTTGATGTGTGGGTGACCAACAAGGTCCGCATCACGGCCCAACATTTTGCGGCCAACTCGGGTGTTCGCTTGGTGTTGGTGGTGGCAACGGGCACCGACAATGTTGACCTGGACGCGGCGAAATCCGCAGGGGTGGCGGTGTGTAATGTTCGCGCTTACGGCATCCCCAGTGTGGCCCAGCACACAATGATGTTGATTTTGGCGCTGGCAACGGGGTTTGAGCGCTACCGCGACGACGTACGTGCCGGTGCCTGGAGTCAGAGCCAGCGGTTTTGTCTGATGGATCATCCTGCCATGGAGCTGTCGGGTAAAACCCTGGGTGTTATGGGGGCGGGGGATCTTGGCGGTGCGGTGGCGGCTCTGGGCGAGGCCTTTGGTATGCGGGTGGTGCTGTGGGATCGACAGGGCACCGGCGCCCCTGGCCGGTTGCCATTGGATCAGCTGCTGCAGCAAGTGGACGTGATGAGTATCCACTGCCCCCTGACGCCAGCAACCCGCGGCATTATTGATGCGCAGGCCCTGGCGACGATGAAGCCGACCGCCTTTGTGATCAACACGGCCCGCGGCGGCATCGTCGATGAAGACGCCTTGTGTGAGGCGTTGGATAACGGCGTGATCGCCGGGGCGGCGTTTGACGTGTTGAGCACCGAGCCGCCACCTGTGGAGCATCCACTATTGAAGCCTCGGTCAAACTTTATTCTGACGCCCCACAGTGCCTGGCTGGCCCGGGAGTCACGCCAGCGCATGATTCGTGAGCTGGCGCTTAACATGGCGGCTTTCAAAGCTGGAGAGCCCCGCAACAGAGTGGTGTAATGGAATGAGATTACTGAGCGTTGGCCTGATGATGTGGGCGGGTCTGGCACAGGGGCAAACCCTGCTTACCGGTGGTGACCTAGGCGGATGGACAGTTCAGTCCTTTGTTGGGGAAACCCGTTACGAGGTGGTCAATGACCCGCTGCAGGGCTCGGTGTTGCAAGGCACCGCCGAGGGCAGCGCGTCCGCCCTTGGGTTCGAGCGCGTCATCGATACGAGCGCAACGCCGTGGCTGGACTGGCGCTGGCAGGTGGTCACTGCACCGACCTTGGCCGCGCCGGAACAATCCAAGGCCGGCGATGACTACGCCGCCCGTGTCTATGTGGTGCGTAAGGGGTCGTTCGGTCTGTTCAGTACACGCTCGCTGGTCTACGTGCACAGCAGTGACCATCAGCCGGGTGAGATATGGGACAGCCCCTACACCGGCAAGGTCAAAATGATGGCCGTGACCTCAGGCAACGATGGCGAGTGGGTTAGTGTCCGGCGCAACCTGGCCGAGGACTGGGCCGCCGCCTTTGGCAGCCCGGTCGATGAGCTCGACGGCGTGGCGCTGATGGTCGACGCGGATAATTCAGGCAGCACGGCCGTGGCCCGCTTTGGGGATATTCGGTTAGCCGCGCAGTAAGGCTGGCAGCTCGCGGACCTCGGCCAGTTGGTGGTCCGCCTCCGGCCCTGGCGCAGGGCCTTGACCGATCCACAGGGTTCGAAATCCGAGGGATTTAGCGGCAACAACGTCCTGCTCCCAGTGATCGCCCACATGCAACACCTGCTCGGCGTCCAGCCCGAGTCGGTCCAGTGCGTTTAGGAACATCGGGGCGCCGGGCTTGCCCTGGTCAAAGTGCTCCGCATTCAAACAAAAAAGGAAGTGCTCGCCGGCTTCGGTTTCACTGATTTGGGTGGTGCCGTTGGTGATCGCGCCGATGGTGTAGTGCTCGCTCAGGGCGCGGAGGGCATCAACGGCCCCATCGAAGAAGCGCACCTGCTGACGGGTTTGCTGAAAGTGGTTCGCAGCCTGGGCTGCCAGGCGCGATGCGTCCGTCGCGCCGAGCTCGTACAGCGCTTCAGTTAACGCCAGTTTGCGCACCGCCCGCAGGTTGTGGGCGACCTCGGGATTGCGGCGCGCGAATTCGCGCCGAGCCTGGGCAAAGCTGTCGTGGCTGTGGCGCTGGGTAAAGGCGGGGCAATGCTCGTCCAACCAGCGAAACATCTCGGTTTCGGCGCGACCGATGACATCGGCCGTGCTCCACAGGGTGTCGTCTAAATCGAAGGTGATGGCGCGAATCATGGCTTTCTCCGGGCCCGTGGATGGGCTTGATCATAGGCCTGTGCGATGTGGTTGAAGTCCAGGTGGGTGTAGACCTGGGTTGTGCTCAGGTGGGCGTGGCCGAGTAGCTCCTGTACGGCGCGCAGGTCGCCGCTTCCCTCAAGCATGTGCGTGGCAAAGGCGTGGCGCAACTGGTGCGGGTGCAGGGCTTGGTGATCCAGCGTCGCCAATGCCCGCTGTTTTAGCCGCCGTTGAATCTGACGCATGGACAGGGGGCGGCCCTGATCGGTATTGAATAGGGCGTTGCAGGGGTTGACCGGGCGCACCGCCAACCAGGCCTCGACGGCGCTGACGGCGGCCGTGGTCAGCGGCGCCATGCGGGTTTTGCTGCCCTTGCCGGTGACTCGGGCGATGCGGTCGGCGAGATCCAGGTCCGACAGCTGGAGCCCAGCAACCTCGGCCAGTCGCATGCCGCTGCCGTATAACAATTCCCACAGCGCCTGATCGCGGCGATCGATGGGTGTATCACCACTGGGGGTCAGTAGCGCCTGGGCATCATCAACAGAGAGGGTGTTGGGCAAGCGGCGGTCCGTTTTCGGCGCGCGGATACCGGCGCAGGGGTCGTGGCTCATCCAGCCGTGGCGCCGGGCGTGCTGGCAAAAACTCCGCAGGGCGGACAATCGCCGGGCCAGGCTGGTGGGCGACAGCCCGTGGCTCCGGGCTTGGTGTGTCCAGCGCCGGACTGCGTCGCCGTCCAGGTCGGTTAAAGCAATGTCGGGCAGACTGGACAGGTCGCGGCGATAGGCCGCCAACGTAGTCGGCGCGCGGGCCTGGGACTGCTCAAGGGTGCTGAGCCAGTCCGCCACCGCACGCTGGGTATTCACGCCTGTATGCGTGGCAGCATCAGCCCCAGTGCCTCGGCGATGGTTGCCAAGAACAGAGTATCCATGCCGCCCTCAAAGTGGTGCTCGTTGGTGCTGCCCAGGGCCAACGCCCCAAGGCTGGGCTGCCCAATCGGCACGGCCGCAGCGCTACCCACATGTCGGTTGGGCCCAAACAAGCGTTGATTCAGTTGCTGACTGAAGCGACCGACGCGCCCATCTGGGCTTTCCAGCAACAGCTTGACGTCGTCCAGCTCAAACTCGCTGGCGGGCAAGCGCCGAATGATGCCCCGGTCCTCCGGCTCGCTGACGTCACTGGCCAGTACCAGGCAAACGGTTTCCAGCTCAAACGCCCGTTGCAGGTGCTCTTCAAGGCAGGCCGAGACGGCATCTAGGTCGTCGCACTGGAGCAGTGACAGCACCAGGGCGCGCGTGCGTTCAAAGATCCAAGCGTTGGCCCGAGCGCTATCGATCATGCGTGCGTTTTCGTCCTGGGCGGACTTCAATTGGGCGCGCAGCGTGGCCAGGGCATGGTGACTAAGGCTGACGACGGTGTCGCGACTGCGGGTAACGCGCAGGCGATCCAGCAGCGCCGGGTGGTTCACGAAAAAGTCGGGGTGTGCGTCCAGGTAGTCGACGACGTCTTGCTCATTCATAGTCGCGCCGCTCCATCAAACACAAACTCACCCGGGCCCGTCATCCGCACGGGTTGCCCAGGCTGGTAGTCCAACTGCAATGCACCACCGAGCAAGCGCAAGGTCGCTTTGGGTTCCAGCCACCCTTGCTGGACCGCGGCGACCATGGCGGCACAGGCGCCGGTGCCGCAGGCTTGGGTTTCGCCTACGCCGCGCTCATACACCCGCAGCTTGGCTTCCGTGGGGCTCAGAATTTCGAGGAAGCCGACATTGACGCCGTCCTGAAACGCACCTGATTGCTGAACTTTTGGGCCGAGCTCATGAACCGGCGCGTTGTTGCAGTCGTCGACCCGGATCACCGCATGGGGGTTGCCCATGTTAACCACGCTGATCGCTAGGCTGCTGCCGTCAATCATCAGTGGGTAGCGACCGTCCTCGAGGGCCGGCGGCGCGGTAAACGGAATGGCAGCTGGTTCGGTTTTCGGCTCGCCCATGTCGACCGTGACCAGTCGATTCTCGTCGATACTGAGGGAAATAACGCCGTTGCAGGTGGCGACGCTGATGGGGTTGGAGCGGGTTAATTTTTGCTCGGTGACGAACAGCGCAAAACAGCGGGCGCCGTTGCCGCAGTGCTCGACCTCCGTGCCGTCGGCATTGAAAATTCGGTAGCTAAATTCGACGTCTGGGCGGGTCGGGGGCTCGACGATAAGCAACTGGTCGAAACCAATGCCGGTGTGTCGATCGGCGAGCCGACGTACTTGCTCCGGCCGCAACATGACGTTTTGGGTGACCGCGTTGACGACCACGAAGTCATTGCCCAAACCGTGCATTTTGGTGAATTCAAGACGCATCCTTCGCCCCCGATTCGACCAGGGATTCCAGTGCAAATTGGTCCGCGTAGGTTTCTCTGCGGCGCACCAAGTGGGCCTGATCCCCATCCACCAGTACTTCGGCGGCACGGTTGCGGGTGTTGTAGTTCGAGCTCATCACAAAGCCGTAGGCACCAGCACTGCGCACCGCGAGCAGGTCCCCCGGGGCTAGGGTCAATGGGCGGTCCTTGCCTAAAAAGTCGCCACTTTCGCAGACCGGCCCGACCACGTCGAACCGGGCGCTGGTGGCGCCGGGTGTCGGTGCCTGCATAACCGGTACGATGCGTTGCCAGGCGCTGTATAGGCTGGGTCGAATCAAATCATTCATGGCGCCGTCCACCACGGCGAAGTGCTTGCCGTAGTTTTCCTTCAGCAGGTTGACGCGGGTCACCATGATGCCCGCGTTGGCGGCGATCGAGCGGCCCGGTTCCAGCACCAGTTTCAAGCCACTGCCCGCTAAGCGCTCTTTGACCAGGGTCAGGTACTCGCTTGGGTGCGGCGGTTCCTCGTCTTGGTAGGGAACGCCCAGACCGCCGCCCAAATCGATGTGCTCCAGGCGAATGCCGAGCCCCGCGATGGCGTCGATCAACTCAAGTAGTTTGTCCAACGCGGCCATCAACGGCGCAAGGTCCGTCAATTGGCTGCCGATATGGCAGTCAATGCCGCTGATATGGATGCCCGGCAGTTCGGCGGCGCGCTGATAAACGCGCAACGCACGCTGGTGCGGGATGCCGAATTTGTTATCCCGCAGCCCGGTGCTGATGTAGGGGTGGGTGCCGGCGTCGACATCGGGGTTGACCCGGATCGAGACCGGGGCGGTTTTGTCCATGTCGCTGGCGACTTCGGACAGGATTTCCAGCTCCGCTTCGGATTCGACGTTGAAGCAGTAGATGCCCAATTCCAGTGCTCGGCGCATTTCGCCGGGTTGCTTACCGACGCCGCTAAAGACGACCTTGGACGGGTCGCCGCCGGCTGCGATCACGCGCTCCAATTCACCTTGGCTGACGATATCAAAGCCGCTTCCGGCCTTGGCCAGGGCTTGCAGCACCGCAAGGTTGGAGTTGGCTTTCATGCCATAGCACACCAAGTGCGGGTAGTCGGATAGGGCATCGGAGTAAGCCGCGAGGTGGCGTAAAAAAGTGGCTTTGGAGTACACAAACAAGGGTGTCCCAAAGCGCTCCGCCAGCTCCGCTACCGAGCAATCTTCGGCCATTAATTGGCCGCCGTGCTGATTAAAGTGATCCACTTTTTGCCTCCGATTCAGGTTGGGGCAAACTCAGTGGTCCGGTGTTTCCGCACCCGGCAACACCCAGGATAAATAGTATTAAGAACAGTCGCATGGGGCGAGTATACCCTCAGGCGGCGACAACTCGGTATCTATTCCGGCCCTGATTTTTGGCTTCGTAGAGGGCCTGATCGGCCTCCTCGACCAGCCCCCAGGCGTCGTCCTCGCCCATGGGAATGCAGGCGGCAATACCCATACTCAGCGTGACGTGCGCGGCGGTACTCGAATTGGGGTGGGGAATGTTGAGCGCGGCCATGGTGTCCTGCAGGCGCGAGACCTGGTGTTCGGCGTCTTGGGCGTCGCTCGACGGCAGCAGCATGACGAATTCTTCGCCGCCGTAGCGAGCGACTAAATCCCCAGAGCGGTTAAAGGCCTGGCCTAGTGCCGCCGCCACTTGGCGTAGGCACTCATCACCGGCGGGGTGGCCTAGGGCATCGTTGTAGCCTTTGAAGTGGTCGATGTCGGCCAGCACGATGGTCAGGGGCAGCTGCTCGCGGGCGTGGCGTCGCCACTCCCGGGCCAGGACCTCATCGAAGTGACGGCGGTTGGCCAGTTGCGTCAACGGGTCGGTGCGGACCTGTTCGGCCAGCCGCTCATGGGCGTCGTTGAGTTCGCGTTGCACCGCGAGCAACTCCGCCTCCTTGGCTTGGCGCGCCATGACCTCTTGCTGGAGTTGCTGGTTGACCTCGTTCAGGTAAGCCTGGCCACGATCACTACGCGGCGCATCCACTGCGCGCGCCGGCTCAGGTGCGCGGTGAGGCATAGCAGCGCTCGCCGCCCGTGCCTGGCGGCGAGCGCGTCGGGCCGCCCACAGCACGGCCAAGGACGCCAGGGCACAGGCACCCATCGCAATCAGATAGACCCAGGGCAGGGTCGATGCCGTTGGCGCCGGGTGGGTCTGGCCCAATAGGTAGCGGGCTTCAAAGTCATGAATTTGCGGCGCCAGTCGGGCCACTGCTTCGTCCAGCCGCGCCGACAGGGCCGGGTTCATGTCGTGGTGAATCACGATCGGGTCCTGGGCCACCCAGTTTGCGAAGCGCAGGCCGTTGATCTGCCAGCGCGTCACTTCCATGGTCAGATCAGCCATGGGTGCGATAACGCCGTCAACAATGCCGGCGGCCAATTCCTTGATCGCGGTCTGCGAGGATGCGTAGGGCACAAACACCGAGTCGGGGTTAGCGGCCTTTAGGGGGGCGTACCCGGCATCGTCTTCAATGGCTCCGATACGGTGGCCCGACGGGGATTGCAGTGGCATATCAACGCGGTAGAGCAGGCCGAGCGTGCGCTGGGTCAGTGCCCCGGTATGCTGGGCGGATAAGGTGGCCGGTCCGATGGTCCAGGAATCGGGGATCGCGGCGCTGGCTTGGCGCAATTGCTCGGCACTGGAGAGCAGGCGCACGGACACCGGTAACCCCGCCAGGCGGGCGATGTCCTCGGCAAAGTGTCGCGCGATCTCGACCGACAACAGGTCGCGGTCGTGAACGAATAGCGTGTAAGCCTGCGCCTGCCAGGACAGCCAGCAGGCCAGTACCGCGCTTATCCAGCGCATTAGGGCGTCAGCGACCGGTTCAGGGTGGACAGGTCGTCAACCGTCAGGTCGCCCTGTAGCTGTTCGAGCTGCAGGCCAAGGCGCGCGTGATCATAGCGAGCAATTTGAAAGTCGCTTTGGGCAGAGAACAGGTCGCTCTGGGCATTTAGCACGTCAATGACGTCGCCGCTGCCAACCTCGTAGGCACCCTCAGTGGCTTCCACGGCGGTTTCAGCAGAGCGAATGGCCTGCATGCGGGCGTCGACGGTCTGAGCTTGCGTGGCGATGCTGCGGTACAGCGAGCGCGTAGCGCGAACGAGGTCGCGTCGGGTGGCTTCTAGGTCGGCCTGGGCCGCAGTCAGCTTGGCAATGGCAGCGGCTTCGCTGGCTTGGTTGCGACCACCGGTGTAAAGCGGCATCGATAAGGTCACGCTAACGCGGTAGTCCGCATTCCAGCGGCCACCTTGCAGGCTTTTGCTGCTGTCGGCGCTGGCGCCGGCATCAACCCGGTAGTCCTGCGCGGCACGCGCCGTGGCGAGACCCGCACGCGCGGCATCGACCCCAGCTTGCGCGGCACGCATGGCGGCGGATTGACTCAGGACCTTGTCCAAGACCGCATCCAACCCAGGCTGACTGCCACGGGTTTGGTAGCGCTCGGACAGGTCAGCCAGGGTGTCGTAACGCTCGCCCGTAAGTTGCTCGAGCCGGTCAAAGGACTGGGCCAAGGTGTCAGTTGCGCGAATTTCAGCGACAGCGGCCAAGTCATAGCTGGCTTGTGTGCGGTCAACATCGACCCGCGTACCGAGGCCGACTTCGAGGCGCTGCTGAGCGCGCTCAAGTTGCCGCGCAACGGCACTGCGTTGAGCCTGGGCAGCACCCAATTGGGCTTTGGCGGATAGGCTGTCAAAGTAAGCGTCAGCGACATCTAAAATTAGCTGAGCGGCGGTGCTGTCGCTGTTCACTTGCGCCTGGGACAGGGATGCGCGCTTCAATGCCACCGCGGCCTGTTCGGTGGGCGCAATCAACGGCAGGCTAGCGCTTAGCGTGCCGCTAAGGCTCGAATAGCCGCCCTCGGCGCTGTCGGTGTCGCGAACAACGAGCTCACCGGCGGCGCCGGTTGCGCTCAGTTTGACCGATGGGTTCAAGGCCGCATCCGCACCGATGAGGTCTTGGCGGGCCGCATTGAGCGATGCCTGGGACGCCTGAATGGTCGGGTTGGCCGCTTGCGCAGCTTGGTAGACGGCGGCTAGATCCGCCGATGTCGCCCAGGCCAGGGGCGAAACTAGAAGGCCAACAACCAAAAAACGCATGGGTACTCTCAATACAATTCAGGCGGGAACACCCGCACCACTGCCTACAGTGTAGCCTGTCTTTCCGGATTTAAAGTTAATAAAGGTAAGTCGATGTTCAGCAAAGACGATGTCACAACCCTGGGGCGCGAGTCCCTGTACCAGGGGTTCTTTAATACCGTCAGGTATCGCCTTCGGCACGCCTTGTTTCAGGGCGGCGAGAGCGCGCCGATATCCCGCGAGGTGATGCTAAAGGGTCAGGCAGTGGCGGTGCTGCCCTGGGATCCGCGCACCGAGCGCATTGCCTTGGTCGAGCAGTTTCGCGCAGGCGCCTGGGCCGCCGGCGATGAGCATCCGTGGCTCCTTGAGGTGGTCGCCGGCATGTGTGACCAGCCCGGTGAAGCCCCCGAGGCCGTGGCCCGGCGTGAACTGGCCGAGGAGGCCGGTTTGGTGGCCACAAAGCTCGATTACCTGTTTACCTATTACCCGTCGCCGGGGGGCTCGGACGAGCGCATTGCTTTGTTTATTGCGGAGGTAGACCTGTCAGCCGTGGGTGAGTTTTACGGGGCAGAAGACGAGCACGAAGACATTCGCCTGCATTGCTTTTCACGTCACGAAATTCCCACGCTCGAGGCATCCGGGCGCGTCAATAACGCAGGCACTCTGCTAAGCTTGATGAGTTTGCAGCGTCGCTTATCGAGCGCTGACCCAACTCAAATAGGATGACCCATGGCTAGGTGGCCTGAAACCGGGAGCTGCTGGCACCCGGTCAGGAAAAATCGCAAGTTTGTGCCGAATTTGGCTGCGCAACAGGCGGAATCGTCGGGCAACTACTTGCTGCTGAAACGCTTGCTAACGCTGCTCGACGGCCCGGCAAGTGGCGTTTTTGGTGTGCCTGAACAGGGGCGGATCTTGGTCACTGAAACCGAACGCGCGGCCTACACCAGCTTTATCACCCTCGCGCCCCTGGATCGCAGCGAATGGCTGCAAGTCCCGCAGCTGGACGTGCGCATGTACCACGACGCACGCATGGCCGAGGTCGCCAGCATCAATGGCTTCCGTCCGATCAAAGGCAGTCACCGGGCGGCCTCGGATCACGGGCTGCACATCGACGAAAAACAGCAGATCAACCAGTATTTGGGCGAGTGGCTGCGTTATTGCTTGGCCCAAGGCTTAGCGGTCATGCCTAATCAGGCGCGGCCCTGAGGTGACGTTTCCCCGCATCTGGCTGATCGCCGTGACCGCTGTGATTGCCTTGCTGGGTCTGCAAATCAACCTGCCCAATCTGGGCAACAACCTGATTCCCCGCAACTTTGTCGGCTGGGCCGGCATTGTGCTGTCCGCCGCCGGCGTGATGGCGTGGCGCCTGCGCCAGGGCGACATGCGTTGGCCGGTGTTGGGGCTGGCCTGGCTGATTCCGCCGGTTGCCATTTTGATTCATGCGCTGATTGTGCCGGTGTCGATCCCCCATTATCCCGTCACCGCTGCGGGCATGCTGGTGGCGTTCGCGTTTTGGCTCTGGGCGCTGGGGCAGGTCGACTTTGGGCCGGCGGATTGGTACGCCATTGCGCGCCTGATTTGGGCGGGCTCCATGGTGCTGGTGGTGTTCGCGCTACCGACTGAAAACTACCTCAACATGACGCCGCTGCTGGATCACCTGTGGCTGGTGTTGCGACTGCCCGAAGGCGGCTTTCAGCAGCGCAACCTGTTCGCCAGTTTCATCGCCGCAGCCTTGATGTGGGTCTGGCTGCTGCGTTTGAAAGTTCAGCCTGACAGCACGCGCTTGGGGTTCATGGCGTTTTACCTGAGCGTCTTTTTGGGGGCCTGGGTGGTGCTGCTCTCGGGTTCGCGCACGGGCAGTGTGGCGTTGCTGGTCAGCGTGGTCGGTGCCGTTATTTATGGCTGGCCGTTAAAGGTCCGACGCCGGGAATGGGCCGGTGCCGGGGTTGCGCTGCTGGCGGCATACCTGCTGTCGGTGTTCTCGCCCTTTGGTGATTTGAACGAACGCATCGCAGACCTGCAATCCGGTAGCAGCACCCTGACTCGGCTCAGCATGTGGAAGGTCAGCGCGGCCGTGGGCTTGGATGCGCCGTGGTTGGGCCATGGGCTGGGCAGCTTCACCGCCGCGTTTCACCCCGAATTCGTGCGCCAGGTTCAGTCCGGGGCTGAGCTGACGTACGTTAACTTTTTGAACCATCCCCACAACGAGACCTTGCTGTGGTGGGTGGAAACGGGGGTGTTTGGCATCGGGCTGGTGATCGTGCCCTGGGTGGTGGCGCTGGCGGCGATAGGGCTCTGGCGGAATCCGCTGTGGTTGCCTTTTGGCGTGGCGCTGTTGCCCATCGCCCTGCACACCCAGACCGAGTTTCCGCTGCATGCGTCCGGCGCCCATTGGTGGCTGGCCGGCTTCATTGTTGCCAGTTTTGCGCGGCCGTCGGCGTGGCGCTCGCGTCCGCTGAATGCGCGGCCGGCTTGGTCAGTGACGGTGGCGGTGGCCGGGTTGGTGGTCACGGCGCTGCTGCTCCAGGGCGGCTGGGTGAGCCACCAAGCCTGGCGTCACGGCCAAACCAGCCACCCAACGGCGCAGACATACGTGACCCAGCGTGCTGATGACGCCGAACTCACCCACTGGGCGTTGGGACAGCAGTCAACGGATTTTTGGACCCTGTCGGTGATGCGGCTGGGGCTGCAAGAAGGAAACTTGGCGTTGGTGGCTGAATTGCTGCCACAAATGGAGGCGCTACAAACGCGATGGCAGGGGCCGCTGGTGTGGACCACCGTGGCGCTCGCCTATCGCGGTTTGGGAATGGATGCGGAACTGAGCCGGCACCTAAGCTGGGTCAGTGCCCTGAGTCCGGCCCACGCGGGCCGGCTTCGGGCGAACTTGGCGCGGCTTAATTAAGGCGCAACACCAAGCCTTTCAGGTACTGGCTCTCGGGCAGCTGCGGCATGGCCGGGTGATCGGCGGCGGCGCCCAGTTTGAATAGAATTTGGCCGCTGCGTTTCGCATCGGTCAGCCCGCGCGCGACCTGTTCGGTGAGCGCATCCAAGGTTACGTGGTGACTGCATGAATGGACCACCAAAAAACCGCCTGCGGCTGTGATTTCCGCGCCCATGCGCGTCATCTTGCGGTAGCCGCGAAGTCCCTGGCCCAGCGTCTTTTTGGCCTTGGCAAAGGCCGGAGGATCCAGGTTAACCAGGTCGTAGGTTTCCTTGTTCTGTCCTGCGCGTTCGAGCACGTTAAATACGTCCGCTTTGATCCAGTCGATGCTGACGTCGTTAAGGCTGGCGCTCTGCTCAGCCAGCTCCAGGGCCGGGCCGCTGCGATCGACCGCGGTGACACGACCGCCCATGGCGGCCATGGCAATGGCGAAGCCGCCGGCGTAGCAATACCCATCAAACACACTGGGTGACTCAAAACGCTCAACCAGGCTTGCGAGCAAAGCGCGGGCGTCGCGCTGGTCGTAAAACCATCCGGTTTTCTGGCCACTGGTTAATGTGGTCACAAAACGCAGGCCGTTTTCTTCCAGCGTGATCGCGTCGCCATCACCGCGCAGGGTTTCGACCTCTTCAGTCAAGCCCTCGTGGACACGCTGGGGCGTGTCGCCGCGCATGATGACGGTTTTCAAATCAACCAGGCGGTCCATGGCTTCCAGCAGCGGTCCGCGCAGGGCATCGATGCCAGCGGTGTTCAGCTGCAGTCCCACGGCGTCGCCGTAGAGGTCCGCGATCAGGCCGGGAATGCCGTCGGACTCTGAATGCACCCAGCGGTAAAAACCGCCCGGGTAAACCACTTCACGGGTTTCCATGGCGCGGGCCAATTTCGCTTCGAACCAATCCGCGTCAATGACGGCTTCAGGGTTGGTGTCGAACATTCGAAAGGCGATCAGCGCATGACGGTTGTAGGTGCCCATGCCCAGCAGCTCACCTTTTTCGGTTTGCAGCTGGCACAGCGCGCCGGGTTCGATGGTTTTGTTCTCGGCCAAGGCGCGGATTTCATTGCTGAACACCCAGGGGTAGCCCAAGCGAATGCGGCGGTCGGCTCCGGGGTTCAAGGTCAGGGTAGGGCGGGTCATGGTGATTCCTTTGAGTAATGGCACAGGATACTGGCTGCACGGAGCTGTGGCGAGTCCGATCGGGCGTCGGCATACTGTCGGCGCAAAGGAGACAACCGTGACGACCTATAACGCTGAAAGCATTGAAGTCTTAAGTGGCCTCGAACCCGTGCGCCGCCGGCCCGGCATGTACACCGACACGACCCGACCGAATCACCTGGTGCAGGAAGTGGTCGACAACTCGGTCGACGAGGCCATGGCAGGGCATGCGGACCGTATCGAGGTGGTGCTTGCGGCGGATGGCAGCGTGCGCGTGACGGACAACGGGCGCGGCATGCCGGTGGACATCCACCCCGAGCACGGCGTCCCCGGGGTCGAGTTGATCCTGACGCGATTGCACGCGGGCGGCAAATTCTCGGGCAAGAACTACAAGTACTCAGGCGGTTTGCACGGCGTCGGCGTCAGTGTGGTGAACGCCCTGTCGACCCGTGTGGTGGTGCAGGTTAAAAAAGATGGGAACCTTTATCAGATGGCCTTCGCCGACGGCAACGTCGATGAGCCGCTCGCCATTGTCGACACCGTGGCCAAGCGCGCCCGCGGCACGGTGGTGACCTTTTGGCCTGATGTCAGCTTCTTTGATTCACCCAACTACGCGATCAAAGCACTAAAACATCTGCTGCGTGCCAAGGCCGTGCTGTGCCCGGGCCTGACCATTGATTTTAAATCCGAGAATAAACCTGACGAGAACGAAGTCTGGTGCTTTCAGTCCGGCCTGCTCGAGTACCTAAGCGAGGCCTTGGGCGATCAGCTGATTCTGCCGGACAGCCCGTTTACCGGCCAGTTCGAAGGCCAAGACGAAGCGGTCGATTGGGCGCTGACCTGGCTGCCTGAGGGCGGTGACTACGTCAGCGAGTCCTACGTCAACCTGGTGCCGACGGCGCTGGGTGGGACGCACGTTAATGGCCTGCGCACGGGACTGACCGATGCGCTGCGGGAGTACTGCGAGTTTCGCTCGCTCTTGCCCAAAGGCTTGAAGCTGGTGCCTGAAGACCTGTGGGATCGCTGCGCTTACGTCATCAGCGTCAAAATGGATGACCCTCAGTTCGCCGGCCAGACCAAGGAGCGACTGAGTTCGCGCTCCTGCGCGCCCTTTGTCAGCGGCGTGGTCAAAGACGCCTTCAGCCTTTACCTGAATGCCAATCCGCAGGTCGGTGACGCGCTGGCTGAGCTGGCCATCGCGGCCGCCCAAAGCCGCTTGAAGGCGCGCAAAAAAGTCGCCCGAAAACGCATCACGCAGGGGCCGGCACTGCCGGGCAAGCTGGCGGACTGTTCCGGTGCTGATTCGATGAATGGCGAGCTGTTTCTGGTCGAAGGGGACTCCGCTGGCGGCAGTGCGAAGCAGGCCCGTGACCGCGAGTTTCAGGCGGTGATGCCGCTGCGGGGAAAAATCCTCAACACCTGGGAAGTCGATTCAAGCGAGATCCTAGCCAGCCAGGAAGTCCACGACATTGCCGTGGCCATCGGTGTCGATCCGGCTGGTGAGTCCGGAAGCCAAAACCTGGAAGGCCTGCGCTACGGCAAGGTCTGTATTCTGGCTGACGCCGACAGCGACGGCGCGCACATCGCAACACTGCTGTGTGCGCTCTTTTGCCGTCACTTCCCGGCCTTGGTCAAGGCAGGGCACGTCTACGTGGCGATGCCGCCGCTGTATCGGATTGATGCGGGCAAGGATATTTATTACGCCCTGGACGAGGACGAGCGGGTCGGCGTGATGGACCGGATCAAGTCGGAAAAGCGCACGGTCAAGGTAGGCGTGACCCGATTTAAGGGCTTGGGCGAGATGAACCCGCTGCAACTTCGTGAAACGGTCATGGACCGGGACACGCGCCGGCTGGTGCAGTTGGTGATGGACGACGAAGAAGACGCCCACGCGGGCATGGATCTGCTGCTGTCCAAGAAACGTGCATCGGATCGTCGCGAGTGGCTCGAATCCTCAGGCCATTTGGCTGATTTGCCCTAGCCCAGGGCCGAAGGCCTAGGACCGCGCGGCCAATCCCTTGGTACCAATGGGCCGTGTGCGTTTGGAAATGGCACCTACACTCTCGATATCGAAGTGAGGGTAATGCCATGACAAAGCTGAAAGCGGTTCAGCGGATGCTTGAAAAAGCTGAAGACCGCTACGGGGATAACCACCCCATCACCGAAGCCCTGCGCCGCCAGGCCGACCGCATCGTAGCGGAACGCGAGGCGCAACCGACCGAAACAGCGGAACTGACAGACTAGCCCCGTTTCGCCTATCCTAGCCCCCTGTCTGAGGGGGGCTTGTGAGCACAACCATTGATTCATCTGGTGTTGAACGCCAAACGCTGAGGGACTACACCGAAAAGGCCTATCGGGACTATTCGATGTACGTGATTCTAGATCGCGCGTTGCCGCATCTGGCCGACGGCTTGAAGCCCGTGCAGCGCCGAATCATCTACGCCATGAGCGAGCTCGGCTTATCGGCCCAGTCCAAGCACAAAAAGTCAGCGCGTACGGTCGGTGACGTGCTGGGTAAATTCCATCCGCACGGTGACAGAGCCTGCTATGAAGCCATGGTGCTGATGGCGCAAAGCTTCAGTTTTCGCTATCCCCTGGTCGACGGTCAGGGCAACTGGGGCTCGCCGGATGACCCGAAATCCTTTGCGGCCATGCGTTACACCGAATCACGGCTGACCCCCTTCGCCAAAACCTTGCTGTCCGAACTTGGGCACGGCACGGTGGATTGGCAGCCTAACTTTGACGGTTCGCTGCACGAACCGAGCTTGTTGCCCGCGCAGGTCCCGTCGGTGTTGCTAAACGGCGGCACGGGTATTGCGGTGGGTATGGCGACGGACTTGCCGCCACATAACCTGACCGAAGTCGTCAATGGCGCGGTGGCGCTGCTGGACAATCCAAAGCTCGAGAACGATGAGCTGTATCAGCTGATTCCCGGGCCGGACTACCCGACGCCGGCGGAAATCATTACCCCCAGCGCACAAATTCGGCAGATCTATGAAACCGGCCGCGGCAGCATCCGAACCCGCGCTAAATGGCACACCGAGGACGGTGAGATCGTCGTCGATACCTTGCCGTGGCAGGCATCGCCGGCAAAAATTCTGGAACAAATCGCCGCGCAAATGAACGCCAAGAAGCTGCCTATGCTGGTGGATTTGCGCGATGAATCGGCCCACGAAACGCCCATTCGCCTGGTGCTGGTGCCGCGCTCCAATCGCGTCGATTTGGACGCGTTGATGAATCACCTGTTTGCGACCACCGACCTGGAGCGTAGCTACCGGGTCAATATGAACCTGATCGGGCTGGACGGCCGCCCTCAGGTCATGGGGCTGCGAAAAATCCTGAGCGATTGGTTGCTATGGCGCCGTGAGACCACTCGCCGCCGCTTGCAGCACCGTCTGGATAAAGTGATGGACCGCTTGCACGTGCTGGACGGTTTGTTGATCGCGTATCTCAACATCGACGAGGTGATTCGGATCATCCGCGAAGACGAGGATCCGAAGCAGTCGTTAATGGACAGTTTTAACCTGTCTGAAGTCCAGGCCAACGCGATTTTGGATTTGAAGTTGCGTCATCTGGCGCGCCTAGAAGAGATGAAAATCACCTCCGAGCAGGCCGAACTAGACGCCGAGCGTAAGCGTCTGGAAACCCTGCTGGGATCCGAGCGCCGCCTCAACACGCTGATGAAAAAGGAACTCCTGGCCTGCGTTGAAGCCCACGGCGACGAACGCCGGTGTCAGCTGGTTGAGCGTAGCGAAGCCCGTGCACTCAAGGCCGAAGAGTTGATGCCGTCGGAAGCGATTACGGCGGTGTTGTCCACCCAAGGCTGGATTCGTGCCGCCAAGGGGCTGGACGTGGATGGAACCACACTTAATTACAAGTCCGGGGATGCCTTTCAGCACCAGTGCTCGGGCAAGTCAAACATGCAGTTGGCGATATTGGATTCGACCGGCCGCAGCTACAGCGTTCCGGCCCATGGGCTGCCCAGCGCCCGTGGTCAGGGTGAACCCTTAACCGGGCGGGTTAGCCCCCCGGCCGGTGCTCGCTTTGTGGCTTTGGCGCTGGCGGACAACGATCAGCGTTGGCTGTTGGCATCACGCGCAGGCTTTGGCTTTATCACCAAGCACGAGCAATTACTGTCGCGTCAAAAAGCCGGTAAAACCCTGTTCACGCTGCCCGAGGGGATTGCCCCCTTTGCGCCGGTCCCCGCGCAAGCGGCTGGATTGGTTGCGGTGGTAACCAGCGACGGGTATCTGTTGGTATTCGATGTCATGGAATTGCCGGAATTGAACCGTGGCAAGGGCAACAAACTGATCAAGCTGGCCCCGGGTGCTGAAGTCATCGCGGTGGCGTTTTTGAATACAGATCAATGCCTGGTTATTACGGCGGGCAAACGCACCATGACCTTAAAGCCTGCGGACTGGGCGTCGTATCATGGCGTTCGGGGTCGTCGCGGTGGTCAACTGCCGCGGGGCCTGCAACGTGTTGATCAATTGGGAGTCGAATAATGCAGCTGATCGTATCGCGTAATTTGAGCGCAGAAATGGCCGCCAACCCGGGTGTTGAGTTTCATCGGTTGCCGGAGGATCCAGCCCTGGGTCATCAGGCGGCTTACACCGACAGCGATGCGCCGCTTTTTTTAACCCACGCTGAGCACTTTCAGCTGACGCCCGCGCAGGCGGCGACGCCGGTGCGCCTGGCGCTGTTCGACATGGACTCGACCCTGATTCCCCACGAGTGCATTGACGAGCTGGCTATCGAAGCCGGGGTGGGTGAGCGCGTGGCCGAGGTGACTGAGCGCGCGATGGCGGGCGAGCTCGACTTTGTTGAAAGCTTTCGCGAGCGTCTGGGCTGCCTTGCGGGTCTGGAAAAAGCCGCAGTGGAGCGCATCAATGCCCGCCTGACGC
>CAKZQE010000010.1 GCA_937139465.1 uncultured Gammaproteobacteria bacterium | reverse complement strand
CACCGGCCGGCTATTGCTCGAACTAGCGGTTAAGACCCGATAGTCACGGGGCGGGGTGCCATCGGTAGGCGTAACCGTCACCGTGGTATCAGATACCCGGCGGCATGTTGTCGGGTTTAGGACAATGATTTCTTTGACGCCGCCGCCATCGGCCGCCGTGTTCCAAACGATCATGTTGTAGGCGTCGCCGCCGGCCAACAACGACACCATTGTTTGCCCCAACATTTCAACCCACGTATCGGTTTCGTTTGGGGTGTTAAGCCATGCGGGTTGGTTGGCTGCGTCAAGCCATCGGCCTTCGGTTTCGTATTCGGCCGCCCGTGGAAGCGTGGCAATCGCTTCGCTAATGATCCGCCAACACGCATAGACGGCCGTAAGTTGTGAGGCCGTCGCCGTTGTAACATTCACGCCCGCCTTCCGGCGGGTCATAGTTAGGTCGAGGCCCTGCTCGAACACGTCCACCCAAGTGACCTCGACGAGCGCACGGCATTCGTCGACGAGGCGCTGGTGGCCGACGCCGTGGTCACCCGCGACTTCCGCATCGAACGCGCCGACGGCTCGGTGCGCTGGGTGCGCTCACAAGCCACCGCGCTATTCGCCGGCCCCGAAGGAATCCGTGTGATCGGGATCGACCAAGACATCACCAACGAGACCCTCCGATTCCACGAAATCGAACGACTCCAGCGCGAACTGGTTCGCTCCAACAGCGAGCTTGACGACTTTGCCCACATCGCATCGCACGACCTGAAAGAGCCACTCCGCGGCATCAGCAACTACGCCAACTTCCTCAAAGAAGACTACGGCGACGAGATGGACGAGACTGCCAACCAGTACATGGACCGCATGATCAGCCTCAGTAAAAACCTGAGCGATATGATTGCGGACCTGCTGCGGATGTCCCGCATAACCCGCCTGGACTCGAACGGGCAAACCGCCGAATGGCAACCGATTATTGATGATATCCGCGAGTCGCTGGCATTCACCTTTGAAGAAAAGCAAGTTGAGCTAGTGGCCCAAGAAGGCCTCGATGACGTTCAGCTCGACCCTGCCGCATTGCGCGAGTTGCTGCGCAACCTGATCGTAAATGGCATCAAGTACAACGAGTCCGACACACCCCGAATCGAAGTTGGCTATGACGCATCGCAGAACGCGTTCTTTGTTAAAGACAACGGCATCGGTATCGCCGAGCAGCACATCGGTGAAGTTTTTGCGCCTTTCCGACACTTAAATCCGCATGATCGGTTTGGCCGTAGCACCGGGCTGGGGGCGACCATTTGTCAAAAACTAGTGGAAAACGCCGGGGGCAAGATCTGGATTACCTCTGAAGTGGGCACTGGTTCAAAATTCTGGTTCACCCTGCCCAAGGCTTGATCCCAAAGACAAGGCATGGCTTGGCTTCGCGGGGTACTGTCGGGCCATGAAATATACCTTAGACGTTACCCTAATCGCCGGCGCCATTGTGACGGCCACACTCAACCACCCTGCTGCCATCGTCGTCGGCATCGGTTGCGCCATCGGCGCGGGCTACCGGGGTTTTCAGCGCGTCCAGCGCGCCCGGCGCGACAGCATCATCAGTATAGAGCGCGGCCAGCTCCAACTGGCGTCGCAAGAGCTGTCCGCCTTTTGGACACCTGAGGCGACCGCGGCTCCCACCCACACCATCGACACGGACACGCACTTACAGCACCACCTACTGACCACCGAGGACGCATTGATTCAGGTAGCCACTGAGGCTGGCTCCCTGAGCACACTACTGGAAGACTTAAGCCATCGAGGTCACCATACGCGGCTACTCGCGTTAAACGCCCTTATGGACGCTGCCGCCGACGGTGACGAGGGCCAAGGATTCGGCCTGGTCGCAGAGGAAACACTGCGCCTTGCGCAGCGCGGCATCGATTTGAGCCAGTGTTCACAGCCCATCCTGCGCCGAATTCATGGCAGCGCGAATACACTGGCCGGCGATATCACCTACCACATCCGCAACAACGACAGTGCACCGCAAGCGACCGATCAGATCGCGTCACTGGCGCAAAGCATCGCATCAGCAGTCACAGAGATTGAAGCAGACTTGCGCGGCGCAATGGCGTCGGACGAACGCTTACGGGGGCGTTTGATGAGCTTGAATCATACGCTTGAGCATGCCGCAGACGTCGCTGGAAACCTACAATCGCTGTGCAACCAGCTAATGGGCAACGTGCAAAAAACGGCTTGATAACACTAAGATGGTGGGTCCGGGCAGATTCGAACTGCCGACCTCTGCCATGTCAAGGCAGCGCTCTAACCAACTGAGCTACGGACCCCCTGAAGGGCACTGTTTTCGGGCGGTCACCCTGAACAGGACGCGAATATTAGAGATCCCATCTGCGCTTGTAAAGCCTTAAAACACGTTTTGTTGGATCGTATGCAATTGGTCTCGGATCGCCGCGGCTTTCTCGAAGTCCAACGCCTTGGCCGCTGCGTGCATATCCTCTTCTAAGCGCGTCATCGCCTTGGACAGCTCTTTGGCTGATAGGCCCCGAACGTCGATTACCTCGGCAGGCTTCTTGTCTGCACTTTTCGCTGGACCTTTTTTACCACGGGCGCCAATAACCACCGCCCCTTCCATAATGTCCTCGACGCTTTTGTTCACTGACATCGGCGTAATCCCGTTCGCCGTGTTGTGGGCAATTTGCTTGGCACGTCGACGTTCCGTTTCGTCGATGCTGCGGCGCATTGAATCCGTAATTTTGTCGGCGTACAGGATCGCCGTGCCGTTCAGGTGACGTGCGGCACGGCCGATGGTCTGGATCAACGAACGATCCGAGCGCAGGAAGCCCTCCTTGTCGGCGTCCATGATGGCCACCAAGGACACCTCTGGCATGTCCAAGCCCTCACGCAACAAGTTGATGCCGACCAGCACATCAAATTCACCCAAGCGCAGGTCACGAATAATCTCGACGCGCTCGACCGTGTCGATGTCCGAGTGCAGGTAGCGAATCCGGATCCCATGGTCGCGTAAATACTCAGTCAGATCCTCAGCCATCCGCTTGGTCAGCACCGTGATCAGCACGCGCTCATCGACTGCAACACGCTTGTGGATCTCACCCAACACGTCGTCCACTTGGGACTGGGCCGGACGTACATCCACAATGGGATCGACCAAGCCGGTCGGCCGCACCACCTGCTCGACAATTTGATCGGCGTGTTCGCCTTCGTATTTGGCCGGGGTCGCGCTGACAAAAATGCACTGCGGCTTGATCGCTTCCCACTCGTCAAAGCGCAGCGGCCGATTGTCGAGTGCGCTGGGCAGCCGGAAACCGTACTCGACCAGCGTTTCCTTGCGTGAGCGGTCACCCTTATACATGGCACCAATTTGCGGGACCATGACATGGCTTTCGTCAATCACCAGCAGCGAGTCCGGCGGCAGGTAGTCAAAGAGTGTCGGTGGCGCCTCGCCCGGCTCTTTGCCAGACAGGTAGCGGGAATAGTTCTCGATGCCCTGGCAATACCCCAGCTCTTGCATCATTTCTAAATCGTAAGTTGTTCGCTGGGACAGTCGCTGCGCTTCAAGCAGCCGATGATTGTCCTGCAACACCTTGAGGCGATCGGCCAATTCATCCTTGATCAGGTCCACCGCATCGACAATGCGGTGCTTTGGGGTGACATAGTGACTTTTCGGGTACACCGTAAACCGAGGCAATTCGCGCAGGGTCTGGCCGGTTAAGGGGTCGAACAAGGTGATGCGCTCAATCTCGTCATCAAACAGCTCGATCCGCACCGCTTCGCCGTCGGATTCGGCCGGGAAGATATCAATGACGTCACCGCGCGCCCGATAGGTGGAGCGCTGCAGCTGCATATCATTGCGGGTGTATTGGAGTTCGGCTAGGCGCCGCAATATATCGCGCTGCCCCATTCGGTCGCCCCTGCTGATGTGCAGAATCATCTGGTGATAGGCACTGGGATCGCCCAAGCCATAGATCGATGACACCGTCGCTACGATGATGGTGTCTTTGCGTTCCAACAGGGCTTTGGTCGCAGACAGGCGCATCTGTTCGATGTGCTCGTTAATCTGAGCGTCTTTTTCGATGAAGGTGTCCGACGACGGGACGTAGGCTTCCGGCTGATAGTAGTCGTAGTAAGAGACGAAGTACTCGACCGCGTTGTCCGGAAAGAACTCACGGAATTCGCCGTAGAGCTGCGCGGCTAGGGTTTTGTTGTGCGCCATGACAATTGTCGGACGCTGCACCGCCTCGACGACCTTGGCGATAGTGAAGGTCTTACCCGACCCGGTCACGCCCAGAAGGGTCTGGTGGGCGAGCCCCATGTTGATGCCATCGACGAGGCCTTTAATGGCCGTCGGCTGGTCGCCGCTTGGTTGAAACGGGCTTTGTACGCGAAAACGTTCAGTCATGGCCCAAGGGTGAGTCCATTGGGCCCAAGACTCAAGCCTTAAGTGAGGCGCAGATCACCCAGCAGGCTTTCGAGGTCGCCACGGGTCACACCGGCATGGCGACCATTGGAGCGCGCTTTCCACTCCCACAGTAAGCGGCAGGCCTCGCGATGGGGTAATTCTGGGAACCACGCCATGACATCGTCCGGGCGGATGGCGTTGGTGTCCATGCTGTTACTATCTAAATCAGTAAACATCGTTTGTACCTCTTAGCGGTGTAGCCGCATACTTTTCGTTGCATTGACTAGAGTCGGTCAGATGGGAAGATTTCCATACACCGCAACTGCAAAAGTGTGAACCACATCACACATTAGGGCCGGTCAGGTTTTACCTGCCTCCCTGAACCCATGCGCAGTTGCTGAATCAACACCAACACTGCCAGCACCGCCCCGGCCGCGGGCACAGCTACCCCAGGCCACATCAACGCCACTCCGCCTGCGAAGGCCGGAACACGCCACAGCATTGGCAGCCTGTTTTCCAACCACCCTTCCATCGCTCCGGCGACCAGGTAGATTCCAACCAGCGCCGTGCCGCCAACCCACAGCACCGCCCCCCAGTCACCGGACAAAATCGGCGAATAGGCGAATAGCAGAGGCACGATGTAAAGCCCCTTGGACAGCTTCCAACTGGTGAAACCCGTTTTCATTGGATGGCTTTTGGCGATCGCCGCGCCGGTGAAGGCAGCCAAACACACGGGCGGCGTCACATTTGAATCCTGCGAGAGCCAGAAAATGATCATGTGCGCGATAAGCAGAAACGTCATCTGAAGTTCGGGATCGACAAGGACAGGCCTGATCGTCACTGCCAGCTCAAACGGGATCGCCGCCACCAGTGACCACGCGTCATCCACGCTCATGCCCGCGCCCACTTGCGTCGCTAATGGATGATCCACCAAAAAGAATAGCGCGGCTTGGGTTGGATCAGAGATACCGGCCACCAGCGCATCCACCACAAGACCATCGGCCATC
>CAKZQE010000009.1 GCA_937139465.1 uncultured Gammaproteobacteria bacterium | reverse complement strand
CACCACGGCAAATAGGGTCGTGGTCAGCGTGACCACCGCTGGGTCTGTGGACAGCGCCCCGGCAATGGGGCCGCCAACGATCAACAGTCCCCCCGTGGCGACCAGCATCCATCCCCCGGCCATGACCAACGCCGCCAGCCCCATGGGCCGCAGGCGCGCGGCTTGTTCGGCGCCATCGGCCTTGCCAATGCGCAGGGCCACCGCGCTGGCCATGCCCAGCGGCAGCATATAAAGCACCCCCGAAATCGACTCAACGATCTGATAGGCCGCCAGCGCATGGGCGCCAAACCACCCCATCATTAAGCCGGCCAGTGCGAAAGCACTGCCGTCCAGGGCGTAGGAGAACCCCAGCGACGTACCCTGACGGATGTCGTCGATTACACTCGACCAGGGTGTATCGACGCTTTGGCGGTGATGTTGCAGGCTGCGCGAAAACATCAGGTGCGCGGCGGCCACGGCCAATGCCGCCAGTTGCGATACCACGCTGGCGATACCTGCGCCGACCAGCCCCAGCCCCGGCCAGTCACCGACGCCGTGGATCAGCGGCCCGTTAAGGGCAATGTTGGCCCCCAGGGCGACCAGGGAAAACCCGACCCCCATCCAGGGCATGCCGATGGCGTCGTACAGCCCCTTGATGACGTAAAACACCGCAAAGGGCACCGACAGCAGGCTCATCAACACCCAATAGTCGCGGATGCCGACCAGCACGTCGGCGGGCTGACCCAGCAGCGGCATCAGCCCGAGCGCGCCCACCATCAACAGGGCACACAGCCCCCCGATAATCAGCGCGGCGATGACGCCTGCGCGAATGGCCATGCTCAGCGCACGGTAGTCCCCGGCGCCGTAGGCCTGAGCGATGGTGACGCTGGAAATCGACACCATGCCGTACAAGAACGCGAAAAAAATGCTTTGAACCGCAGCCGTCAGGGCCGCCGACGACAGGGCCAGGGTGCCAAGTGGGGCAATCATCAGGGTGTCGACAATGCCGATGCCAGCCACCGCCATCAGTGACAACACGATCGGCAGCGCCAGTTTCAAAAGCTTGACCATCTCGCCCAAGGTTTGAACGCCAAGGGGCTCGCTGGTCATGGGGTGGTAGGGCATGAACGCTTTGGTCATGCGAAGTCGCCTGCAGGGGGTGCCAGGGCACCAAAAGTCGCGGCCTGGGCCGTCCTGCTGACTATTTAGTCCGATTTGATGCGGCGCGCAATTGGCCTAGCTGTCGTCCAGTCCCAACTGCGCCCACATGGCGTCAACACGGCCTTTGACCTCGTCACTCATGACAATCGGCGTGCCCCATTCGCGGTCCGTTTCACCGGGCCATTTGTTGGTGGCATCGATGCCAAGCTTGCCGCCGAGCCCGGCCACGGGCGACGCGAAATCCAAGTAATCAATCGGCGTGTTGTCGACCACCGTCAAATCCCGGCTGGCGTCCGAGCGCGTGGTAATCGCCCAGATCACGTCCTTCCAATCCCGCGCGTTAATGTCATCGTCCACCACGATCACGAACTTGGTGTACATGAACTGGCGCAGGAAGGACCACA
>CAKZQE010000008.1 GCA_937139465.1 uncultured Gammaproteobacteria bacterium | reverse complement strand
GTTTTTGGTTGAGTAGTACTCGTCAGCATGTTGAGTGAGTAGCATGACGGTTGGTTGGACGTGTAGGAGTCCAAAGAGGGTGCGTGTTGGAAGTCGCTGGAGCAAAGAGGGTGCGTGTTGGAGGTTGCTAGAACAAGTTGCTGGCGAAAAAAAGACAAGTCTGCATTTTGCTGACTTCGCCGATGGCCGTGGATACTCCGTGGCCCGCATGCTGCGTCGCCAGGGTTTTGAGGGACGGCTGCGAGCCACCGGGGCCAGCGGATTGGATCAGGTGTTTTACCTAAAGAGCTGTGGCTTTGAGGAGGCCGCACTCACCGAGGCCGAAGTGGCGCTGCTTAAACCGATCCACCTTGACCCCATTCCGGTCACGTTGCAGCCGGCGGAGCGCTGATATGCGGTTGTACACTGAGTTGGTGGCCGAGTTGAAACGGATTGCCGAGCGCGTGCCCGGGGCACCGATCGCTAACAGCCTCGGCATGGAAGACATGTTGTTGGTGCACGCGGCGGCCAGCGAAGGGTTGAATTTGAGCGTCCTGGTGCTGGAAACCGGTCGCTTACACGAGGCCACGCTGGCGTTACTGGACACCGCGATGAAGCGCTACGGCACCCTGACGTGGGACGTGCGCTCGCCGGATACGCAGGCGCTTTCGAACATTATCCAGTCCGATGGCATCAACGGGTTTCGGCACAGCGTGGCCGCCCGCAAGGCCTGCTGTAATGCGCGCAAGGTGCTGCCGTTGAACCAGGCCCTCGCGGCCCACGCCGGCTGGATCACCGGCCAGCGCCGGGAGCAGTCAAAAACCCGTGAGGCGCTTGCGCTTCATGAGGTGGACGGGCAGGGACGCGATAAATTTAACCCCTTGGCGCAGTGGACCCTTAAAGACGTCCGGGCCGCGGTAGAGGCCCTCGGCGTCCCGATCAACCCGCTGCATGCCCAGCACTACCCCAGCATCGGATGTGAGCCCTGCACCCGCGCCATTAGTGCCGGCGAGGACGTCCGCGCCGGTCGTTGGTGGTGGGAGCAACCGGAGAGCAAAGAATGCGGTCTGCATCCCCTATGAAGCCGATCAGCCTTCCGATCGCGTTGCGCATTGCCAACCAGCCGGTTGTGCTGGTCGGTGAGGGCGAGGGCGCCATCGCCAAGTCGCGGCTATTAACCGCCCGCGACGCCCAGGTGCGCTACGCCGGGGACGAGCCGTCCTTGGTCGCGCAGTTTGGTCAGCATGCGTTGACGCCTGACATCATGGTCGGGGCGCGGGCATGCTTTGTCGCCAGTGAGCTTGAGTCGACGGTGACACAGGCCGTGGCCATGGCCCGTGCCGCCGGGGTCAGTTTGAACGTGATGGACCGGCCGGAGCTGTGTGAATTCACTGTCCCGGCTATCGTCGAACGGGGGCCGGTGCAGGTCAGTATTGCCACCGATGGTGCCAGCCCTGTTCTGGCGCGCTTGTTACGCACGCGCATCGAATCCTGGCTGCCCCAAGGCTTTGTTAGGTTGGTTGAATTGGCCTCGCGTTGGCAAGATCGCGTGCGTCAGGGAACCGCTAACCTATCGGACCGCCGCCGACTGTGGGAGCGGGCACTGACCGGCGCCATCGCCAATCAGGCCATGGCCGGGGATGACGCTGGGGCCGATTCGGCCATGCAGGCGTTGGTTGACGGGCAGGCCCTTGGCAGTGGGCAGGCGGCGGGGTCCGGCGAGGTTTACCTGGTTGGTGCAGGCCCCGGTGACGCTGAACTGTTGACGCTCAAGGGCCTTCGGTTGCTGCAACAGGCTGACGTGGTGCTGTATGACGCCCTGGTGAGTCAGGATGTATTGGATTTGGCCCGCCGCGATGCGGTGCTCGAGGACGTTGGCAAGCGCCGCGGCCACTGCCCCACGCCGCAAAGCGCGATTATCGAACGCATGCTGCAATGGGCACGCCAGGGCAAGCGGGTGTGCCGCCTAAAGGGCGGCGATCCGTATTTGTTTGGTCGTGGCGGCGAAGAGGCCCTGGCCCTGGTCGACGCCCAAATTCCTTTTCAAACCGTGCCGGGCATCACCTCGGCGGCGGGTATCTCGGCCCAGGCTGGGATTCCTTTGACGCACCGCGGCATTGCGCGCTCGGTGCGGTTCGTCACCGGGCACTTGGCCAATGGCAGCCTGCCGGCGGATTGGCAGCGCTTGGTCGATCAGCAGGAAACCCTGGTGCTTTACATGGCCCTGCACCATCTGCCCGCTATCCAGGCATCGCTGCTGAAAGCAGGGGTGGCCCCGAACACGCCGGTGGCACTGATTCAAAACGGCGCCCGGGCCAATCAGCGCGTCTGGGTCAGCCAAGTAGACGCTTGCACCGACGCGGCTCGGGAGATCAATCCCGAGGATGGCCCGACCCTGGTGATGGTCGGTCAGGTGGTATCGCTGCGTGAGCAGCTGGGCGTGGACCGGTCCTTGGCAAATGCCTTGGCCGATCCCACCGGGCAATCCTGGATGCTGAGCGCCTAGGCCAGCGTCGTGACGATCTTGTTGCTTCGCTCGAGGGTCTGATGGACCGGGCAACGATCGGCGATGCTGAGCAGTGATCCGCGCTCATCGTCCGTAAGATCACCGGTGATACGAATGCGTCGGGTGAACTCGTCGACCTTGCCGCTTTTGCTTTCGCACTGCTCGCAGTCACTGGCGTGAATTTTTTGATGGCGCACTTCGACCTCGACGTGCTCCAGGGCGATCTTTTTGCGCTCTGCGTACATGCGCAGGGTCATTGAGGTGCAGGCCCCTAGCGCGGCCCCTAACAAACCGTAGGGACTGGCGCCGGTGTTGTCACCGCCGACTGATTCGGGCTCGTCGGCGATCAAGCGGTGGCCCTCGGCGTGGATGATCTGCTGATATCGACCGGCCTTGGTTTCGCGCACTACCACCCGATCGCCCGGTGCTTCGGCCGTATCGGCCTCGGGTAAATAGCGTGACGACCAGGCGGCGATGACGTCGGCGGCGTACAGCGCATCCTCGCGGCGGCTGAGTAAATGATCGGCGCTGTCCAGTGACACAAAGGACTTGGGGTGCTTGGCGGCGGCATAGATACGCGCGGCGTTGTCGATCTCGACAATCTCGTCGTTGGGCGCGTGCATGACCAATAAGGCCTTGCGCAGTTTGCCAATGTGTTCCTCGGCATCGTGGTTGCTAATGGATTCGAGGAAATTGTCGCGGACTTTGATTTGGCGGCCGCCGAGGCTGACTTCGCTGTAGCCGTTTTCGGTGATGGCATCGCGGGCGCTCAGCGGGATCAGGTGCGAGACATGGCCGGGGTCAAATGGCGCACCGAGGGTGACCACAGCGGCCACATCGGGCATGCGATGGGCGGCGGCCAATACGGCAGCGCCGCCGAGACTGTGGCCCACCAGCAAGGTCGGTGCTTGGAACCGCTCGCGCAGTTGCTCATAGACCGCGACCAAATCGTCCAGGTCGTGGGTAAACCCGGCCAGTTCGGGGGTCTTCACCGTGCGCCCAACCCCTGAAAAATCGAAACGGACACAGGCGATGCCTTTGCCGGCCAAAGCGCGTGCGATTTGTCGCGCCGCAAACAGGTCTTTGCCACAGGTAAAACAGTGTGCAAACAGGGCGAAGCCGCGCAGGGGCTCGGCGGGCCAGTCAATCAGCGCATCCAGCGGCTGTTCATCGTGACCGTGAAGCGTCAAAGGCTGTGCAGACATAGGATTACTCCGGGTTGGGCAGGATCAATAGCGTTAGCACCACCAGCGCGCAGAGTGCACCGCCGGCCAGGTAAACCGCCGAGTACCCCACGCTAGCAACGATGGGAACGGAAGCAAAGGGTGAAAGGAAGTGGCCGAGAAACATCGACATGACCAATAGTCCATTGGCCTGACCACGCCGGCTCGGCGGTGTGGCGCGGTTTAACCAGCCCATGGCGTTGGGCATCAACAGGCCTAGGGCCAAGCCGGATGCAATCACCGCAGCGCTGATGCTGATCCAATGATCCGCCAGCCCGATGGCGCCAATACACAGGCCGTACCACGCAAACCCAATGACAAAAATGCCCATGGGTGACAGACGCTTTGCCAAGCGCCCGTAGTTGAGGCTTGCGATGGCGGCCATCACCGTCATCGCTGACATGACTCCGCCTGCGGCGGCGGGCGCCGTCAGCCCTGCGCTGGCGAGGTAGAAGGGCAACTGAACCGGAATTAGATAAAACACCGCCATCGCCAGCATGTTGAGCGTCATCAACAGGGCCATGAGCTTGACCGGCAATGGATCCGTTGCCTGGCCTTGAAGCCGAACGGGGCGGGTGTCCCTGGGCAGGTATTTGATCGCCATGACGACAACGGCTATCGCGCCAAGATAAAGCGCGAAGGGCCCCCGCCACGATAGCTCGCCAAGCAGTCCCCCGGCGGCCAAGAACACAACGCCGCCCAACGACATGGCGGCGGCCTGGGTGCCCATGAAACGTGCCCGTTCTTCACCATCGAACAAGGCGCCAATCAGGGTCGTGGCGGCGGTCATCACCAAGGCGACGCTTACGCCGAGCAACGCGCGACCGACCAGCAAGGCCGGGAGGCTATCCAGCCACAGGCCGCTGGTGCCGGCCACCACGTACAGCATGGCACCTGCGATCAGTAAATGAGTGCGGTTAAACCGATCCAGCAGCCACCCGGCGATGGGTGAGCACAGCACAATGGCGAGGCTGGGAATGGTCAAAAGCAGGCGGATCAGCCAGTCAAGGTGAGCGGTGCCGTCAAAATGCGTTGCCATGGCCGGCAGCGCGGGCGAAATAGTGGCCCCTGCCATGATGGTCAGCGTGCTGGCCATCAACAGGGTCCATTGCAGGGCAGTCATGTTTCGTCCTTGGATTGGGAGCGCGCAGTCTACGCCAGCTTCATCGCGAGCATGGCGCAGTGCACTGTGGACCCAAAGGCACGAATGCGGGTTTAGCTAACCCGCATGCCCGGTGTGGCGTCTGTGTTGACGTCGAGCAGGAACACCTGATCGTCGTCACCGGCGGCCACGACCATGCCCTCGGACAGGCCAAACTTCATTTTGCGCGGTTTCAGGTTGGCCAGAACGATGCACAGCCGGCCAGTGAGTTGCGCAGGTTCGTAGTACGCGCGTATGCCGCTGAAGACCGTACGCGGCGTGCCGCTGCCGTCATCCAGAGTGAGCTTCAGCAGTTTCTTAGCACCCTCGACCTGCTCGGCTACATCAATTCGGGCCACGCGCATATCGATTTTGGCGAAGTCATCAATGGTGCACTCTGGCGCCAGTGGCGCGACCGTGGAGGCAGTAGGACCGCTCTCGGTAGGGCCGCTCTCGGTGGGGCCGCCGTCGGCTGGTGCGGCGCTTGCTTTGCCAGCTTCGAGCATGGCGTTAACCGAATCCATCTCGACGCGCTGCAACAGGGGCTTGAACTTGCTGATGCGATGATCGGTCAGGGCGTGACCCGCATCGTTCCAGCTAAAGGTGTCGACCTGCAAGAACTCAGCGGCGCGTGCGGCCAGGTCAGGCACGATCGGCTGCAGGTAGATCATCAGCCAGCGGAAGTAGTTGAGCGCAGTCGCACAGGTCGCTTGGAGCTGGGCGTCTTGGCCGTCTTGCTTGGCGATAACCCAGGGCTGAACCTCGGCAATCCACGCGTTGGCGGCGTCCGCTAGCGACATAATCTCGCGCACAGCGGCACTGAATTCCCGGGCTTCGTAAAGCTCGGCAATGCGGTCTTGCGCGTTCATGAACTGCGCCGACAACTCGGGGTTGGCATCGACATTACCGAGCTCGCCATCAAAGCGCTTGACGATAAAGCCGGCGCTGCGGCTGGCGATGTTGACGACCTTGCCAACCAGGTCGCTGTTGACCTTTTGCACGAAGTCCTCGAGGTTCAAATCCGTGTCTTCGACCCGGCTGTTGAGCTTTGAGGCATAGTAGTAACGCAAGCACTCCGGGTTCAGGTGCTGCAGGAAGGTCGACGCCTGAATAAAGGTGCCGCGGCTCTTGGACATTTTCGCACCGTTGACCGTGACGAAGCCGTGCACATTGACGCCGGTTGGGGTGCGCAGGCCCGCTTTGTCCAGCATTGCCGGCCAAAACAAGCAGTGAAAGTTGACGATGTCTTTGCCGATAAAGTGATACACCTCGGCCTGTGAGTCCGCATTCCAGTAGGCATCGAAGTCCATGCCGGTCTGGTCGCAGTAGGCGCGGAAGCTGGCGAGGTAGCCAATCGGCGCGTCCAGCCAAACGTAAAAGTATTTGCCCGGAGCATCGGGGATTTCAAAGCCGAAATAGGGTGCGTCGCGGCTGATGTCCCAGGGCATCAGGCCTGAATCCAGCCACTCCGCTAGCTTATTGGACACCTGCGGCTGCAGCCGCCCCGAGGTTGTCCAGGTCTTCAGGAAATCCTGAAACTGCGGTAAGTCAAAGAACAGGTGCTCGCTGTCACGCAGCTCCGGCGCCGTGCCCGACAGGGTCGATACGGGGTTGATGAGTTCGTAGGCTTCGTAGGTCGCCGAGCAGACTTCGCAGTTGTCGCCGTACTGATCCAGTGCGTCGCACTTTGGGCACTGACCTTTGACGTAACGGTCGGCTAGGAACAGCCCTTTTTCGGTGTCAAACAGCTGCTGGATAACGGTGCGCTTGATGGCGCCCCCGTCGCGGCAGCGCTCGTAGATCATCTCACTGAGGACACGGTTCTCTTCGCTGTGGGTGGAATGAAAATGGTCAAAGTTAACGCCGAAGGCGGCAAAGTCGCGTTCGTGTTCGGCTTTGACCTGATCAATCAGCGCTTCCGGCGTGATGCCCTCGCTCTGGGCTTTCAGCATAATGGCGGTGCCGTGGGCGTCGGACGCACATACGTAAGTGCAACGGTGGCCGCGACTTTTTTGGAAGCGCACCCAGATGTCGGTTTGGATGTACTCCAGCAAATGGCCCAGGTGAATTTGCCCGTTGGCATAGGGCAGGGCGCTGGTCACCAAAATGTCGCGAACCGGGGTGGGCATTGAAGAATCCTTTACTGAATTGTCGGGTGAAATTGCGTGTTCCGACTGCATTGAACGAGGCGGGCATGATAGTCTGCGGCGCCACCGGGAGGGAAGGCATGACTCACGACATCCAAGGTTCAGTGCTGAAAATACTGGCCGAATTTAACGATCCGTACCTTGATACGCCCCTGAGCGAATATTTCGATGGCGCTGACATCGCAGACGCCACCTTAACCGTTCGCCTGACGTTTCCCTATGCCATGTCCGGTTTGGTGCAGAAACTCGCGACCAACGTGGAACCGTTGCTGGCGAAATTGCCCGGCGCGTCCAAAGCGCGTCTGCGCGTGCGCCATGTGTTTGCCCAGCCCCAGCGGGCTGAAAACAAAGCGGCTATCGCTGGCGTCAAACACGTGGTGGCGGTGGCCAGCGGCAAAGGCGGTGTCGGCAAAAGCACGACCTGCGCGAACCTGGCGTTGGCGATGGCGGCCGAAGGCGCGCGTGTTGGCGTGATGGATGCGGACATTTACGGCCCCAGCCAGCCAATGATGTTGGGGGTTCCCGAGGGCACGCGCCCCGGCACCATTGACGGCAAGCAATTTGATCCGGTGATTGCCCAGGGCTTGCAGCTCAATTCCATGGGCCTGTTGTCCAGCGCCAACACGCCGATGGCATGGCGCGGCCCCATGGTGGCCGGTGCCGTCCAGCAGTTGCTGACCCAGACCCGCTGGAATGATGTCGACGTGTTGTTTGTCGATATGCCCCCGGGTACCGGCGATGCGCAATTGACGCTGTCCCAGCAGGCGCCCTTGTCCGGCAGTGTGATCGTAACGACACCCCAGGACATCGCATTGCTCGACGCCCGCAAAGGCATCGAAATGTTCCGCCAAGTCAATGTCCCGGTATTGGGCGTGGTCGAAAACATGTCGGTGCATATCTGTTCAAAATGTGGTCACCGGGAAGCCCTGTTCGGCGCCGGGGGTGGCGAATCCATCGCCGAGGAATACGACACGCAGCTGCTGGGTCAGATGCCATTGTCGCTGGCGATTCGCGAACGTGCTGACGGTGGCAGCCCAACGGTGGTCAGTGAGCCCGACGGTGAGCACGCCAAGCTGTATCGCGACATGGCACGCCGGATTGGATCGATGCTGGCTGCATCCACTCAAGGGGCGCCGACGGGGCCCGTTTTCAGCGTAACGGACGACTAATACTATGAGCATCAAATCGGATCGCTGGATCCGCACCATGTCCCAACAACACGGGATGATTGAGCCTTACGAAGCGGGCCAGGTTCGCTACCGCGGTGAGGAAAAACTGATCAGCTACGGCACATCGAGCTACGGCTACGACGTTCGCTGCGCCGATGAATTCAAGGTCTTTACTAACATCCACAGTGCCACGGTTGACCCCAAGGCATTCGACGCAAACAGCTTCGTTGATGTGAAGGGCGCGTATTGCATCATCCCGCCCAACAGCTTTGCGCTGGCGCGGACGGTCGAGTACTTCCGCATCCCCGAAGATGTGCTGACGATTTGTTTGGGCAAAAGCACCTACGCCCGCTGCGGCATCATCGTCAACGTGACGCCGCTGGAGCCCGAGTGGGAGGGCCATGTCACGCTCGAGTTCAGTAACACGACGACCCTGCCGGCGAAAATTTATGCAGGCGAAGGCGTCGCTCAGATGCTGTTCTTCCAGTCCGACGAACGCTGCGAAACCACCTACAAAGACCGCGGCGGCAAATACCAGGGCCAAACCGGGGTCACACTGCCGCGCACATGAGCGAAGCCCTGTTTGGTGACGATGACCGCATCATCGAGTTGCTGAGGCCGCCTCAGCATATCGGGGTGCTCGGGGTGTCACGAAAACCGCACAGGGCGAGCTATCGGGTCACTGAACGGTTGATCGAGGCGGGGTATCGGGTGTCGCTTATCAACCCATCGATGGCGAACCAGTCCCTGTTCGATCGACCGGTCTATGCGACATTGCAGGCCGCGTCGGATGCTGAGGGCGTGATCGACTGGGTGGATGTATTTCGCGCAGCCGAGCACCTGCCGGCTATTTTGGACGAGGCTATTGCCTGTGGAGCCCGTGGGCTCTGGGGCCAGCTAGAGATTAAAGATGCCGAGGTCGCCCAACGGGCCTTGGATCGTGGACTGCGGGTCGTGATGGATCGCTGCCCCGCCATTGAATTACCGCGCCTGGCCGGGCGCATTTAGTACAGGAAGCCACATGACTGCCCACCGTATTGACGGCAAAGCCTTCGCCGCCACGCTACGTTCAAATTTGACCACTCAGGTTGCCGACTTCAAAACCCACCATGATTGCGTCCCCGGGCTCGCGGTGGTGCTGGTGGGCGAGGATCCGGCCAGCCAGGTCTACGTGGGAAGCAAGATCAAGCAAACCAAGGAAGTCGGCATGCGCTCAATCGAGCACCGGTTGGCAGACGACACCAGCCAGGCCGTCTTGGAAGCGCTGATTGACGACTTAAATGCTGACGATTCCATTGATGGCATTCTGGTTCAGCTGCCGTTGCCGGCGGGCTTGGACAGCGCCGCGATTTTAGACCGGATCGACCCGGCCAAAGACGTCGACGGGTTTCACCCGGTCAATGTCGGTGCGCTTTGGAGTGGCGCTGAAGCCCTGGTGCCCTGTACGCCTCTGGGCTGCAGCTTGATGATCGCGGATGTCTTGGGCAACGACCTGAGCGGCCTGCATGCCGTGGTTATTGGGCGCTCAAATATCGTCGGTAAGCCGATCAGCGCGTTGCTGCAAAAAATGAATGCCACCGTGACTATGGCCCACTCGCGCACCGCGGACATCGCGGCCTTGGCGCGCACTGCGGACATTTTGGTGGCGGCTGTCGGGCGCCCAGGCTTTGTTAAGGCCGACTGGGTTAAGCCGGGCGCGACGGTGATTGATGTTGGAATCAACCGTTTGGACACCGGCAAGCTGGTGGGTGACGTGGACGCTGACGCCTTTGACGTGGCGGGTGCTATGACGCCGGTGCCTGGCGGCGTCGGGCCCATGACCATTGCATGTTTGCTGACGAATACGTTGCGCGCTGCGGTGCTTCGCCGGGCCTGATGAGTGTGACCGCCAAACTCGGTTGGATCGGGCTGCTGGCGCTCATTGGGCTCACCGGCTCGCTGACCGGTTTGGCGTGGCCATCCAGTGACTTGGACTGGCAAATTCTTGAACTGCTGCGCTGGCCCCGTGTCCTGGCGGCGGCCCTGGTGGGTAGCGTTTTGGCGCTGTGTGGCTTAATGCTTCAGGTCCTCACCCGAAATCCCCTTGCGGAGCCATACATTTTGGGCCTGTCCGGTGGTGCATCCGTGGCTGTTTTGGCCGGCGCTGTCATCGGACTGGGCGGTGCCTGGCGCTCGCCGTTGGCGGCATTGGGTGCCTTAGCCGCAACCGCGCTGTTGTTTGCTTTGACCCGGGGAGGACGCGCTGACCCAGTTCGATTGCTATTGACCGGTGTGCTCATTAGCGCGGCCTGCGGCGCGCTAGGGAGCCTGCTGCTTACCCTCAGCGATCCACTGCAAGCGCAGACGTCTTTGGTGTGGTTGATGGGGGGCTTCGGCTCCACCCGCGTGTCGCCTTGGTGGGTGCTGCCCTGGGTGGTGATTGTGGTCGCCACGACGCGCGTGGCACGACTGTTGGACTTGATGGCCCGGGGGCAGGACATTGCCCAGGCGCTGGGCGTTCGTGTGCAACGCCTACAGACGTTCGTTTTGTTGGTGGTCAGTATGCTGACCGCGGCTTGTGTAGCCGTGGCCGGTCCGATCGGTTTTGTTGGCCTAGTCGTGCCCCATGTGATGCGGCTGTGGCATGGCGGCGGCCATGCGGCTCTGGTACCCCTGAGTGCCGCCGGTGGTTCTGTGCTGTTGATCTGGGCTGATTGGGCCGGACAGCGCTTGCTTGCGCCAATCCAGTTGCCGGCCGGTGTGATCATGGCGCTGATTGGCGTGCCACTTTTGTTAGCGCTGCTGCGCAATGCCCATGTTCAGCGTTGACGGATTACGGACGACTCTGCCCAGTCAGCCGAATGGGCTGACTATTCAGTTGCCTGCGGGTCAGGTGTTGGTGGTCCTTGGCCCCAATGGGGCTGGTAAAAGTTGGTTAATGCGAACCATGGCCGGGTTGAATGCCCCCGTCGCCGGATCTGTGTGCTGGAACGGCCAAGCCTTGGGCGAGGGTGTCGCCAGTGCTCGTATTCGTGGTTTTTTGAGCCAAGAGGAAACACGAATTTTTCCGATGACGGCGCATGAGCATGTGCTCTCGGCTCGGGCGCCTTGGTTGCAGTGGCATCAGGCCCATGACGCCCACGATGAACAGCTGGCCCGTCAGGCGCTTAGTCGGGTTGGCATGACTGCCTTGGCCGATCGGCGAATCGATGAGCTTTCAGGGGGCGAATGGCAGCGCGTGCGTTTGGCTGGATTGTTGGCGCAGTCGACACCACTGTGGCTGATGGATGAACCGACCGAACATCTCGACCCCAAACATATTTGGGAGACTGTGCCGGAATTGGTGCGCGGGCATTGCCAGGCATCGGGTTCGGTGGTGCTGGTCGGGCATGATCCTGATTGGGCGGCGCGGTTGGCCGATCAGGTGTTGATGCTCGGGGCGACGGAGTGGGCGTGCGGCCCTGCCAGCGAAATGCTGACAGAACCGCGGCTCAGTGCCCTGTATGGCCATCGTTTTGTAAACCACGATGGCCGCTGGGTGGCTGGTTAGAAACGAATCCGGGCTGACAGCTCCAGCGTTCGAGGCAGTGCTGGCACATAAAAGTCGAAGTAGCCGGATGGCACGGTTCCGCCGAGGTTGCTAAAGCCGCGCACGCCATAGTCATACAGCGTTTCGTCCAGCAGATTCTTCACACTAATGCTGAGGTCGACGGCCTTGTAACGCTTTGACGCCGACAGGTCGATCCGGGTCTCCGGCGCCAGGACCGCACCAACATTGTCGAAATCCGAGGCCAGTACGCGCTGGCTGCGGTAGTGTGCCGACAGGTTGGTCTGCCATTCATTCGCCCATACCGTCTTCAGCTCTAC
>CAKZQE010000007.1 GCA_937139465.1 uncultured Gammaproteobacteria bacterium | reverse complement strand
CGCTGTCCGGCGCAAGCCCGCCCAATAGCCGCGCCGACACCACCGACGGCGGCAGGTCCGCCAAGATCGCCCGGTAGGTGGCCGAAAACCCAAAGCACCACGAGCACATGGGATCGTAAACGTAAGTCAGTCGTTGCATCCGCTAAGTCTACCACAGGCCAGCATTGGCCATTGCTTTTAAACCGGCCAGAGGTCAGGGTGATCGGGGCCTCATTTATCCAAAGGACATGACATGAAATACCTGCACACCATGGTCCGCGTTCGCGATCTGGACGCCTCGCTGCACTTTTATTGCACCCTGCTCGGGCTCGTGGAAGTGAACCGGTATGACAGCGAGGGCGGACGCTTCACACTGGTTTATCTGGCCACGCCCGAGGATGCGGCACGCGCGCGCACCGACAAAACGCCGCTGCTGGAACTGACCTACAACTGGGACCCAGAGGACTACCCGAAACCGGGACGCGCTTTTGGCCACCTGGCCTATGGCGTGGATGATATTTTCGCGACCTGTCAGGCGCTGCAGGACGGCGGCGTGACTATTTTGCGTCCGCCGCGGGACGGCCACATGGCCTTCATTCGAAGCCCCGACGGCATCAGCATTGAGTTGCTGCAAAACGGCGCCTCATTGGCCCCCGCCGAACCCTGGGCATCCATGCCCAACGTTGGCGATTGGTAGCGCTACGCGATCGACCAGGGTAGCGTTTCGCCCATGCGATAAGGGCGAATCGCATCCCCACCCTCGCCGATATCACCCCCCACGGTGGACGGCGAGCGGTTCAAGGTCAGCGTGCCCGTGTTCACGGGCAAACCGTAAAAGCCGGGACCATTGAGTGATGCGAAGGCTTCAAATTGATCCAGCGCGCCCTCTTCGTCGAACACCTGAACGTAGCTTTCCAGCGCACAGGGCGCAGTAAATACACCAGCACAACCGCAGGCACTGTGCTTGCCGCTGATGGGGTGCGGCGCCGTGTCGGTACCCAAAAAGAACCGTGCGTCGCCGCTGGTCGCGGCTTTTCGCAAAGCCTGCTGATGGGTCGCGCGCTTCACGATGGGCAGGCAGTAGTAGTGCGGACGAATCCCGCCGACCAGCATGTGGTTGCGGTTGATCTGCAGGTGATGCGCCGTGATGGTGGCGGCTATCGGCGTCGTGGCGGCCAAAACAAAATCGACCGAGTCCGAGGTCGTGATGTGTTCAAGCACCACCTTCAGCTCCGGGAAGTCGGCAATCATCGGCCCCAACACGCGTTCTAAAAACACCGCTTCGCGGTCGAAAATATCAATCGCCGGATCGACCACTTCGCCGTGCACCAGCAGCGGCATACCGATGCGCTGCATCACTTCCAGGCACCCACGAACCGCGTCGACGCTGCTGACGCCAGCGGCGCTGTTGGTGGTGGCGTTGGCTGGGTACAGCTTAACCGCGGTCAACACGCCCTCAGCGAAGCCACGCTCCAGCTCAGCGGGATCCGTGGTGTCCGTCAGGTAGGCCGTCATCAGCGGCGTGAAATCGTACTCGTCCGGACAGGCAGCCAAAATGCGCTCACGGTATGCCACCGCACGTTCAATGTTGACCACCGGCGGCTTTAAGTTCGGCATCACAATCGCGCGGGCAAATTGGCGCGCGGTGTAGCCGATCACCTGTTCGAGCATGGCATCGTCACGCAAATGGACATGCCAATCGTCGGGGCGGGTAATGGTAATGCTATTCATACTAAGTTCCTGTTCCGGCGAGCACACTGGCCACCAACGCGGTGACCAAGGCGTTTAACACCATGGCGGTAGCGGCAAACACACCCGCCACCGGATTTACTTGAAAGGCTCGGGCTGTGCCGATCCCATGGGCAGCCACACCGACGGCCATGCCACGGGCTCGCCAATCGCGAACCCCCATGGCGTCCAGCAGCGGCGTCACCATGATGGCACCGATAATGCCCGTGCTCACCACAAGGCCGGCGGTTAGTGCCGGCAGACCACCGATTTTTTCGGCCACACCCATGGCGATGGGACTGGTCACGGATTTTGGCGCCAGCGACAGCCACACATCGGCCGGCGCACCCAGCAAGTACGCAATACCCACGGCACTGCCCACCGAGACTAAGGACCCGGCGACCAGCGCACAAAACAGCGGCACCATCAGGCGCGACACGCTGCTCCAGTTTTTGTGAAGTGGCCAGGCCAGCGCCACCGTCGCCGGGCCGAGCAAGAAGTGCACAAATTGTGCGCCTTCGAAGTATTCACTGTAGGGCGTGTCAGACACGACCAATATGGCCGCCAACACGAGCCCTGAGATCGCCACCGGATTGACCCATGCGCGATGGCCCGAGCGTTCAAACAGCGCATGGCCGCCCATGTACGCCAGCAAGGTCACGGTCAGCCACATCAAGGGTTGTTCGGCCAGGTAAACCCATAGCTGCGCCCTATCCATTTTTGACCTCATCCCCCGTCGGCGGACGGTTCATGCCCTGGGCGACCCGGGAAAACACCCAGGCCCCCACGGCAATCGACAGCGGCGTCGATACGAGCAGCGCCAGCCCAACCGGCAGCCAATGCGCCCACAAAAGGTCGGCGTATGTCATCAAGCCCACGGCGGCCGGCACAAACAATAGCGACAAATGGGACAGCAACCCGGTGCATAGCGCATCCAACGCGGGCGGTGTCGGCAGCTTTAGTCGCACCCAAGCGAACAACAACACCAGCCCGATGACCGGCTCTGGAATGGCCAGCGACAGCGCCGTGACCAGCACCATGCCCGCCAGCTGAAAGCTGAGCAAAAACGTGATGGCGGCTGGCATGACTTAGTGGCTGCCGTAAGGCAGTTCAACGTCAACCAAGCCCTGGGCGGTTTCTTCGTGCCCGTAAATATCCAGCGCGTCCCAGGGGTATTCCACCCAGTAGTCTTCAATGCGCTGGCCGACAAATATACGCTCGACATAATCGGGGTAATCGGCGTTCTTAGGTTTGTTCTTGTCGTGAAGCACCAGCACCGACAGCGCGCTAGGGGCTTCTTTGTTGAGCTCGTTCAGGCACCACGCCAGGGTGGTGCGCTGATCGTCCACCTCGTCGACAACCAACAACCGCTTGCCGCGGATCGCTTCGGCGAAGCCTTCGGTCCACTGCAATTTCAGTGGGGTATCGCTCGGCGGTGCATCGTCGCTGTAGCGGCTCAAGGCCACCGACAGAATGGGGATATTGAGATAGGTCCGCAGGATACGGGCTGGGATGTAACCGCCACCGCCGATGGCTAGGATGTAGTCAAACTCAAGGCCACACTCAATGACCTCTTGGGCAGCAAGGCCCAGCGTGTGATGGATATCGGCGTAACTGAAACGGTAGCGTTGCTGCATGGCTGCGGGTCCTTGTTGCGATGCGCAAGGATACTAGTTCGCGCCCGGATCGCCCAGCAACACGCGCCCTTTTCTATCGAGAGCGCGAACGGATTGCTGCAATTGGCGGACCTGGTCGCGCTGATCAACCAGCCATCCCGTTCGATTCTCACTCGGTGGTGCGGCAAATTGCATGGCCCACTTGGCGACCTGGGATAACTGAGCGTCCATGTCGTTCACCAACAGTTTCGCCTCGTCCTGCAGCACCGGCTGGCCGGCCAAGGATCCCTCGTTGCGGAGCAGCCGGGTACGCGTCGCAATAAGACGCTCGCTGGCCAATCGCAGGTCCTGAGACTCGAAATTGACTTCGTTAAACACCTTTTCCGCAGTCTGCTCAGGATCGTCCGGCAGGGCCAAACTGACGAGCGCACCAACGACCATGGCTAGGCCGGCGATCAGCCCCATCTTTCTAATATTCATATAAGTTTCTGTACGTTTTTGAAATGCGATTCCATTACACTATCCGAATCTCCCCGCATCTATAAGGCGTTAGGCGCAATGTCCGAAAACTTCAAAGAAGCCGCTCTTCGTTATCACAGCATGGAACCCGCCGGAAAGCTCGAAATTACGGCCACCAAACCCATGACCAGCCAGCGCGATTTGGCGCTTGCCTACAGCCCGGGCGTGGCCTACGCCTGCGAAGCGATCGTCGAGGACGAGTCCGCCGCAGCACAGATGACGGGACGCGGAAACTTGGTCGGCGTGATCACCAACGGCACAGCCGTGCTGGGCCTTGGCCCTATCGGTCCGCTGGCATCAAAGCCAGTTATGGAAGGCAAGGCCGTTCTGTTCAAAAAGTTCGCAGGCATTAACTGCTTCGATATTGAAGTCGACACCACTGACGTCGACGAGTTCGTCAACGCCGTTGCCCTGCTCGAGCCGACCTTTGGCGGGATCAACCTGGAGGACATCAAAGCCCCCGAGTGCTTTGAGATCGAAAAACGTCTGCGCGAGCGCATGAACATTCCGGTCTTCCATGACGACCAGCACGGCACGGCCATTGTGGTCTCGGCAGCCTTCCTGAACGCCTTCCGCGTCGCCAATAAGCCGATCCAAGACGTCAAACTGGTCTGCGCCGGCGCTGGTGCGGCGGCACTGGCCTGCCTGAACATGCTCGTCAGCCTGGGCATGCGCCGCGAAAACATCACGGTGTGCGACATCGAGGGCGTGGTCTATGAGGGGCGCACCACCTTTATGGACCCCTACAAAGCGGCCTTTGCCCAAAACACCGATGACCGCACGCTGGTCGATGCGATCAAGGGCAAAGACGCCTTCCTCGGCTGCTCAGCACCCGGCATCGTCACCCCCGACATGCTGAAAACCATGGCTGACTCGCCGATCATCTTCGCCTTGGCTAACCCGACGCCGGAAATCATGCCGGACCTGGCACGCCAAGCGCGCCCGGACGCCATTGTCGCCACCGGCCGCAGTGACTTCCCGAACCAAGTTAACAACGTGCTGTGCTTTCCGTTCTTGTTCCGTGGCGCCCTGGATGTCGGCGCCACAACGGTCAACGAGGAAATGAAAAAAGCCTGTGCCCGGGCTATCGCGGACTTAGCCATGGCGCCGCCGAGCGCTGAAGTCGCCACCGCATACGGCAACGAGGCCCAGACGTTTGGACCGGACAACCTGATTCCCAAACCCTTCGACCCGCGGCTAATCGTCGAGATCGCCACCGCCGTTGCGAAAGCAGCCATTGATTCAGGCGTGGCCACACGACCGATCACTGACTTTGAAGCGTACCGTGATCGACTGAACCGCTTCGTGTTCCGCTCGGGTCTTCTGATGAAGCCGATCTTTGAGCGTGCGAAAGCCGCCAAACGTCGTCTTATTTACGCCGAAGGCGAATCCGGCAAGGTCCTGCAGGCCGTGCAACGCGTCGTTTCTGAGGGGCTTGCCCGTCCGATTTTGGTTGGCCGTCCGCCGGTCATCCAAGAAAAGATCGAGAGCATGAGCCTGAACCTGACGGCCGGCGTCGATTTCGAAATCATCGACTACCTCGATGACGACAAAATGACTGAGCTGGGGCGTGAATACTACGCGCTGATGGCGCGGCGCGGCGTAACACCAAAGGCGGCGCAAGCGCGCATTCGAGCGAACTTCACCCTGGTCGCCAGCATGGCGCTGCGCCTGGGTATGGGTGACGCCATGGTCTGCGGCTCCTTCGGCAGCTACCGCAAGCACTTGGAAGTCGTCAAAGATGTGATCGGCAAACGCCCCGGTGTTGACGACCTAAGCGCCCTGTCCTGCCTGATTCTGCCACGCGGAACCTTCTTTATCGCTGACACGCACGTCACCTACGAGCCGACGCCCCAGCAGATCTGCGAATCGACCCTGCTGGCCGCCGAGGCGCTCGAGATTCGCCTGGGCGAGCAGGAGGCCCGCACCGAGCTGCTGGAAGCGCTGGCGGATTTTGACGACACGCTGCTGGAAGAGTTGCTGGTGGTCTCCCTCGTCTGCATCCTCTACGCCGCCACCGGGTGCGGCAGGGAGGCAGAGCAACTCGTGCTGACCTTGTTAGGCCGCGATCGTGCGTGGTTGTTTACTCACGACAACGAGCCTGTCGAGGCCGAATCCATTCCGGTTATTCA
>CAKZQE010000006.1 GCA_937139465.1 uncultured Gammaproteobacteria bacterium | reverse complement strand
TCGTCAAACCGAATCGCCACGGTTTGATCGCCGCAAATGACGTTGTGGCGCTGAACATTGCGGTAGTGCTCCGTGCCCTCGATGCGTCCGACCTCGGCGATGTGTGGTTTGGAAACCTTTGCCACCAAGCACAGAATCGAGCAGGCAATCCCCACCATGATGCCGGCTTCGACACCGATACCCAGCACCGCCACCACGGTCAGCGCCAAGGCCGTGAAATCGGCTTTGGAGTAGTGAAACAGGTGAACCATGCTTTTGATATCGACCAGCGACAGCACGGCAACGATCACCGTCGCCCCCAGCACCGCCTTGGGGAGGAAGGTAAACAGCGGTGTAAACAGCATGGCGGTGACTGCGATCAGTGCGGCCGTGATGACACCCGCCATGGGGGTGCGGGCGCCGGCGTCAAAGTTGACTACGCTGCGGCTAAAGCCGCCGGTGACGGGAAATCCCCCGCCCACGCCACTGGCCATGTTGGCCAAGCCCAGCCCCATCAGTTCACGGGTCGGGTTGATCTTTTCGCGCCGCTTCGCAGCCAGGGTATGGCCAACCGAAACGGACTCCACGAAGCCCACGAGGCTGATCAGGATCGCCGGGGCGATCAGTTCCTGCGCCAGACCAAAATCGATGCCCGGCACGGCGGGTAGGGGTAGCCCAGCGGGGACAGCGCCGACTACTTTAATGTCTAGCTTGAACGCCCAGGCCGCGAAGGTGGTCGCCACGACCGCCAGCATGGGTGCCATCTTCGACAGCAGGGCGGCGGTGTCCGGGCTCAGCCCAATGCGGACCAATAGCCCTGACAAGGCGTTGCGCGACCACAGCAGAAAACCGACACAGGCCAGGCCGATGGCGAGGCTGGTGGTGTTGGTGTTTCCGAGGTTGGAGGCTAAATCGGTTGTCAACTCGAGCATCGAGTGGCCGCTGGCGTCGACGCCGAACAGGTGCTTGAGCTGGCTGATAGCGATTAACACCGCCGAGGCGCTGATGAAACCGCTGATCACGGGGTGCGACAGCAAATGGGCAATAAATCCAGCGCGCACAAGGCCCAGTGCCAGCAGGAACAGGCCGCTCATTAATGCCAGTAACACAGCCGCACCTAGGTACTCGGGTGTGCCGATTTGGGCGACCTGTCCAACGGCGGTGGCGGTCATCAGCGACACCACCGCAACGGGGCCCACTGCCAGTGTCATGCTCGATCCCAACAGCGCGTAACCAATGAGGGGGAAAATCGACGCGTACAGTCCTACCTGGGGCGGCAGTCCGGCCAACAGCGCATAGGCCAGTGACTGTGGAATTAACATGACCGTGACAATGATGGCGGCGAGACTGTCGTCTCGGGCCTTGTCACGGCTGTAGTGCGACCACCACATCATACGGCGTTCAACGGGATCTTCATGTAGCGGATGCCATTGTCTTCGGCCGGCGGGAGTTCCCCGGCGCGCATGTTGGTCTGCACCGACGGTAGGATCAGCGTCGGCATGGCGAGTGTGGCATCGCGTGCCTCGCGCATCTCAACAAAGGCGGCTTGGTCCTGCTGCAGGTGGATGTTCTCGGCTTTTTGCTGCGCCACGGTGCTTTCGAAGGCAATTGCGCGACCGCCCGGTGCGTAGTCATGGCCTGTAAAGACGCGCGTCGTATCGGGCAGCGCCATTAGCTTTTGCACGCTATTCCACAGGGTATTAGCGTCGCCACCGGGGAAGTCGCAACGTGCGGTGCCAAAGTCTGGCATGAACAGGGTGTCGCCCACGAACACTGCGTCGCCGACTAGGTAGGACATGCAAGCGGGGGTGTGGCCGGGGGTGTGCAGCGCATCAAGCGTCAGGCCGCCGATGGCGAGCTGGTCGCCTTCGCTCAACAGGCGGTCAAACTGGCGCCCGTCGGTGGCGAACTCTGGCTCAGCATTAAATAGCTTGCCGAAAATGCCTTGGACTGTGTTGATGTTGGCGCCGATGGCGATTTGACCGCCTAGGGCTTGCTTTAGGTAAGGCGCAGCGCTCAGGTGATCGGCGTGAACATGGGTCTCCAATATCCAGTCGACCGTTAGCCCTTCAGCCTTGATCAATGCGATTAGCTCGTCTGCGTGGGTGTAGGCCGTGCGACCGCTGGCGGCGTCGTAGTCCTGAACGCTATCGATAATGGCGCAATGTTGACTGCTGGGGTCTTTAACCAGATAGGTGACTGTCCAGGTCGCTGGGTCAAAAAAGCCGCGTACAATGGGGTTTGACATAACTTTACTTCCCTGCATATTTCAATTTGTTATAAGCTTATAACCAACATTAATCATTAGCAAAAGTGAATTTTCGTAATGACTGAGTTTACACCGGGTGTGTCCGCCTTGGGCGGAGCGATTATCGGGCTCTCCGCGGCATTAGGGTTCGTCGGATTGGGCAAAGTGACTGGCGTTAGCGGCATTGTCGGTCGCGCCCTTGGGGGTGACTTCGGCTACGGGCGTTGGGGGCTAATGTTTCTGATTGGCTTGATCGGTGCGCCGGTGGTGGTGGCTGGGCTGGGCTGGGTCGACCACGGCTTCGACGCGGCGCCGAGCTGGGCCATTATTGTGGCTGGGTTAATGGTCGGCTGGGGCACGCGCATGGGGTCAGGCTGCACCAGTGGCCACGGTATCTGCGGTATCTCACGTTTTTCAATTCGTTCGATCGTCGCCACCATGACCTTTGTCGGCAGCGGGGCTGTCACGGTCTTTGTGGTGAAGCATCTGATGGGGGTATCGCTATGACCGGTTTGATTGGCTTGATCATGGGCGCGCTGTTTGGCGCCGGCTTGGTGATCGCGGGCATGACCAACCCCGCCAAGGTTCAAAACTTTTTAGATGTCGCTGGGGACTGGGACCCTAGCCTTATCTTTGTGATGGGGGCCGGTATTCCCGTGGCCTTTCTGGGTCACTGGTGGCTGGCTCGGCGGGGCAACACGCTGACCGGGCAGCCCTGGACCGAGTTCATGCAGGGTGCGTTTATCCCTGAGGCCGACTAGATTATCCTGTGCTCCAACGTGCTCGTCGAGAGGAAGGC
>CAKZQE010000005.1 GCA_937139465.1 uncultured Gammaproteobacteria bacterium | reverse complement strand
GCGCTCTCAACCGCACCGCACTCTCAATGTCTCGTGTGCGTTTGTCCATAGCTGCGCTCGCTCCCAGCTGCGCTCGCTCTCTCTCTCGGACGCGCACACTCCTCGCGCTTGCACAGCATCGCCGCCGCACCCACCAGCAGCGTCCGACGATTTAATTTAATGGTATCCATAGCACTCATCCTTTTTTTATTGCGCGTTTTTCAGATCTAAGCGATCCACATACATCAGAACAACGGCGGCGACAGCGGCTAACCACGACACCGTTGGACCGAAGAAAATTAAAGCGACCGCCAGGCCCAGACCGATCGGCGCCATATAGCCTTTCCCGCGCCGTGGATAGCAGGCGCGCGAGATCAAAATCGTTGCCAGCAAGACAAACAAAATGGACTGCAGCGATTCGCCGACCCCGTACCCCGTTCCCAGCAACAAAGCAGGCTGATAAATGAACGCAAAGGGGATAACGAAACCAGGCAATGCCAATCGAGACGCTTCGAGGGCCGTCATCATTGGCTTGGAGCCAGCAATCGGCGCGGCGGCGAAAGCCGCCAGCGCGACGGGCGGCGTGATCGCGGACAACACACCGAAATACAAAACGAACATGTGTGTGTGAACGATAGAGACGCCCAGCTTTTGTAACGAGGGGCCCATCACCAGAACGATGATCAAATAGGCGGGCACCGTGGGCATACCCATGCCCAACAACAGGCACGCGACCGCCATCAGCGCCAGCGAGAGGATCAGTTGTTGATCCGCCAGGGTCGACAGCAAGGATGCGAAGCGCAGGCCAACGCCAGTCAGATTCAGCACCCCGATCACAATGCCCACAGCGCCGACGATCACAACCAGTTGCGCCGAGATTTGCCCAGTCGATCGAATAAACTTCAACCACCCCGCGCGCTCAAACAATAGCTCTGGGCGCAGCGCAAAGCCCAGCACAGCGGCTAATGCGACCCCGACGAACCCTGCATAGGCCGGTGAGGCGCCACCCACCATCATCACCACGATCCCGGCCAGCGCAATCGCAAACACCGCCGCCTGCGCCAGTTCCCTGGTCGAAAAGGCGATCTTAGGCCCGTCATTACCGGTTAAGCTCATACCGCGCGCGGCGCTAGAAATCGCCACAAACAAACCGCTGTAATAGAGCAATGCTGGCATCGCCGCTGCGGCGCAAATAGTCAGATACGGCACATTGGTTACGTCCGCCATAATGAACGCTACCGCACCCATGATCGGCGGGGTAATTTGACCGCCACTGGATGCTGCTGCCTCCACCGCTGCCGCAAACCTAGCGGAAAACCCGTGCTTCTTGATCAGTGGGATGGTGATCACACCGGTGCCAACCACGTTTGCCACGGCACTGCCGGAGATCGTTCCAAATAAACCACTGGCCACGGTCGCTGCCGCCGCAGGGCCGGACCGCAATCGCCCTGTCGCGGCCATTGCTAAGCGAACCAATACCTTGTCAATGGTCAGCAGTTCGAGCAAGGCGCCGAACACAATGAAGATCAACACCGTGGACACGACGGTCGCCATCGGGCGCCCAAATACACCGTCGAAGGAGAACCAAAGCACCGTCATCAATTCGTCGACCGAGATGCCGGCGTGGCGCAGAAAGCCCGGTGCCACGTGACCGAATAGTCCGTACATCAGTACCACGCCTGCGACACAGGCCATCACCAAGCCCACAGCTCGTCGGGTCATCTCTACAACAGCGAGTAAACCTGCCATCCCGAGCCAAATGTCCATGGTGCCTAGGAAATACAATCCGGTTTCTATTTCTTCTGCGGCTTTGAAATACTGATAGCCACCTGCCAGCAGACCGCAACCTGTAAGCCCAAGGGCCAGTGCGTTAGCCAAGGACCTGTCGGTTTTGGCACTGGCCAAGAGTATCAGTAGCCCCCCAGCCATTAGCATGCCCACACGGAGGTATGAATCCGAGAAAACGCCAAATAGCGCGACATAGACGATGACCGAAAGCATGGCACCGGAAAGTAGCGTTGTGGCAATCGGAATGCTGTTAGACGGCTTGACTGTCATCGATTTAAGATCCTTTCAAACCTGACATCGTTCGACGTAGGCGTAATTATTATGTGTAGCTTGGAAGCAATAATTGAGCACGGGCGGCGGCCATGTCGATTGCTCATTTCACCTAGTGAAACGCAAACATGCCCAAATTAAACCGCTCCATTCAGCGCGGCTTAGCTGTCTTAGAGGTAATACACAGCTCAGGCGCCAGTTCCCTGGCTTTCTTGGCCGAACGAACCGGATTGTCCAAACCGACCTTGGTTCGCATCTGTGCGACGTTGGAGGAGCAGCGCTGGCTGACTCGACGACGAAGCGACGGTGCGTACCGCCTGGGATCCGCATTTCCGCACTCCAGCGGCCAGCCGCAATTTTCCGACCGACTGGTCGAGCTTGGCAAAGACATCATCGTTCAGTTGTCCGAAAAGACCGGACTGGCGGTGGACTTGGCAGCCTCGACCCTCGATGGGCGGGTCGAGATCGTCGATACGACCCGCAACTACAAACTGCACGGCGTCTTCCCCGATTCGGTAGGCTTCAAGCCCTCCCCTGTTCTCTCGGCTTTGGGGCTCGCGTTTTTAGCCGCCCAAGGCACGGCGACCGAGAGCCGAGATTTAATTGCCTCACTGCAATCTGGCCTGAGCAAAGAAGAGCGATTGCACTACGAAAAACTACCGCAAACCATTCAGAGCGTTCGAGCGCAGGGCTTCGCATGCAGAGCGCCACGGCACTGGGGGCGCGCAGTGGACTACGGCGCATTGCCCGCTGCATTGGGGGTCGCCGTTTATGACTTGGACCAGTGCATTGGTGCCGTCAATTTAGTCTGGAAAGCAGACGACTGCCCGGTGGCGACCGTCGTCGCAAGCCACCTGAGCGCGCTACAGGCCGCAGCTGACGCTATTGGCGCTGCATTCACGGATGCCAAGCTCGGTGTGTAATTCAGGTGATGGATTAGGCGAGGAACCAACGGGTAGCTTCCACACCACAGAAGACACGATCCTAAGTCGCGCTTCTGGATTCAGGAGTTTTTTTAACGGACTGGTAAGACACGTAATACCCTGTGAATGGGTTGGCATCATCAACCGTGTTTAAGAACAGTGACCGTCCCCAACTAATTGGGGGTAGCGGTAAATTGTAGTTGGCGGTGGAAGCGCACCTCTAACCAAAAAAAGTCTGACTATCCGGATATCGCTGCTTCCCACAGATACGCGATCGCAGCACTCAAAACACCTTGTTGATCTGGCTGAAAAAGCGTTTAGCGTGAAAGCACACACGTCATTATTGCCATGATTTTCAAAGGGGGTATCAACTATGGCTACCATGAATGTCTCGTTGCCCAGCGCAATGAAACAGTGGGTTGAACAACAAGCCCAATCCGGTCGTTACAACAACTCCAGCGATTATGTGCGTGATCTGATCCGGCGAGATCAGGATAAGGCGGCAAAGATTGCTAACATGCAATCGCTCGTCACCGAGGGCATTGAAAGCGGTGCAGGCACCAGAACCATGGATATGCTTCGTGCCGCTGCCCAGAAGCAGACCTAACCCACCTGAACCCGATGAGTTAATATACTCAGCCGGAAGGCCGAAGAGGATGTTATCGGCATCTTGCGCACTGGCGTCGAACAATTCGGCCAAAAACTGGCTGAGCGCTACCATGAACAGCTGGACAGGTATTTCCGTTTCTTGGCAGATAATCGTTTGGCAGCTCCTGAGCGTTTTGAGATAACGCCTCCAGTTCGCATTCACCCTGTTGGATCACATCTGGTCATTTACAGAGTCGAAGAAAATGGGGAGCTCTTCATCATTCGCGTCCGTCACGGACATGAAGATTGGCAGGGCAACACGGATACGACGTGATCAACGTGCCTGGGGTATGCGAACGTCTAGACTCGATATCAAACGACAAAAGATTGCCAAGCTCGACAAACAACTCGACAGTCTAAAAGTACAACAAGCACAAGCCGAAGCGACGCTCAGCTCCCTGAATGAACGGCCCCCAAAACACTGCAGAACCAACTGCGGCTCAAACGAATAATGCTGCTACAGTGCGTTCGATTCGGCAGGAAAGCCCCGGTTACAGGGGGCCAGAGACGAAAAAACCGGTTTCAAACAACCGGTTCTCGTAAATTGGCGGAGAGACAGGGATTTGAACCCTGGTGGCGTTTCCACCGCGTCGCTTTCCAGGCGAGCCCATTAGACCACTCTGGCACCTCTCCATGTGTCATTTAGATTTATAGCGCTGTTGACCAACGCTCCGCGGAACCGCTTATCTTCGGCGCTATGCGCGAACACGGCCGGCATGATAGGGACTTCAGGCTCCCGGCGCAACGCTATCCCCGGTAATAGGAAACAAAATCTCGGCTATCGAGGGGCTGTGGGCGTGGAGCCCGCGCAGCTGGGGTCCCGAGGTAAACAAAACCGACCAGTGATTCGTGATCCGCCAGCCCTAAGCCTTTCGCCATCGTTTCGGTAAACATCAAGTTACCACTGCGCCACATGGCACCGAGGCCCAAGGCAAAGGCCGAACTCACCAGCAACTGTGCTGATGCGCCGGCACTGATGAGCTGCTCAACCTCGGGCACTTTTGGGTGCTCTTTTGGCGAGCACACGACGGCAACAATCATCGGCGCACGGTGCGGCTTCTTGACCAGCTTCGCGGCCAACTCATCGTCCACGGGTTGAAGCTCGCGCTGAGCTGCCACCATGAGCTCGCCGAAGGCATCGAGTCCGGGGCCCTCGATCACAATAAACCGCCAGGGCCGCAGCCGTCCGTGGTCGGCTGCCCGACCGGCGGACTGAATCATCTGTTCCAACTGCTCAGACGAGGGTGCCGGGGCGATCAGTTTGGGCACCGAAGTGCGGTTGGTTAGCGTTTCTATCATCGGCAGGTACTCGTTTTCCTTGTGATCTAGTTCTCATGGCCAACGCGAAGTGCGTGGAAACCAAGCAGAATCCTTGTATTCAGTTGCTATAGCAACAAGGAACCCGGACTTGTGAATATACGACACCAACAAACTGTGCTATTGGCACTCCTGTTTGCCCAGGCGTCGCTGGCGACCTGGCTGTCGCCGTCACTAACGGCCGTGCTCAGCCTTGTTGTTTTGGGCCTCACGGCTATCATTGCAAGAGTTGCTGCCTGGCCGCTACTGGCGTCCTTGGCCGCAGGAACCGGCCTGTTTACCGCTGCCATCACGGCCACGGCTAGCCCGGCCATATCCTTGGCGATACTGGCAACCGCCGCCCCCATCATGCGCTCGCAACGGCACCACCCACTCATTTGGAGTACGCTGGCCGTCGCCGCGGCCGCACTTGCGATCACGCTGCCGTTCAACCCATTCAGGCTAACCACCCTTGAATTGAACTGGCACACTTGGTTGGGCCTTGGGATGTGCGCTGGATTGATGCTGTTTGCGCTGGCTGAGCGGCAGCAATTGCGGGCCCGACTGGAGCAGGCGATCAGTCAGCGCCGGTCGGAAAGCTTGCAGTCCAATGCGCTGATAAAAGAGTTCTCCGCCTACCTACCACTGCAGGCTACGCGGGCGTTGAAATCAGGAAAAACCCGGACTCAAATCCTGCATCGCCGTCGCAACCTAGTGGTGTTCTTTTCCGACATTCATGAGTTCACCGATCGTGTCGAGGAAATGGAGCCGGAGGACGTTGCCCTATTTCTGAACGAATACCTCACTGACATGTGTCGCATCGCCAAGGATCACGGCGGTTTGGTCGACAAATTTATCGGCGACTCACTAATGATCACCTTTGGTGACGACGCCGACAGCAGTCCAGCCGACAATGCCGAGCGATGCATCCACATGGCCCTGGAAATGCAGCGCCACATAAGGGTCTTCTCGGAGCATTGGTCGGACCGCTCGCGCACCTCACAGCTTCAGGTTCGCATGGGAATCAGCGCAGGCTACTGCACCACCGGCAATTTCGGCTCACCCGATCGCCTCGAATACACCGCGATCGGCAAGCAAGTGAACCTGGCCGCGCGCCTGGAAGCGATGGCAGCCCCGGGGCAAATTCTGTGCAGCTACCCCCTGTGGAAGCTGCTGCACGAATCCTTTTTCTTTGAGCCTGCCGGGGAAATTGACGTCAAAGGATTCGCGCGGCCAGTCAGTGTTTTCGCGGCTCAGGGCGCTGCACCAACACCCAGCCTAGGGTTTACTGACGCGACAGACGCCGCGCCGGCACCTCAGAAAATGCCGTCGAACGATAGGGATTAATATCGATTCCGCCACGGCGCAGGAAGCAGGCCTGAACACTGAGTGATGTCGCGCCGGTGGCCGACGCCAATTCACCCGTGATCCGTTCGCAGCAGGCCTCATGGAAACCCTGATGATTACGTAGCGAGGCCAGATAACCACTGAGCTTCGAGCGATCAATGCGCGGACCCTGGTAGTCGATGATAACCGTGGCCCAATCTGGCTGCGCCGTCACAGGACAAAGGCTGCGAAAGGCATGGCTGTAAAGCGTAACCCTTTCATCCGGGCCCGACGCAATATCACCACCGAGCTCATACCCGTCGATCCACGGCGCATCGTCGATGCACTCCCCTTCCAGGCTCGTAACACCGGCCAGCACGCCCTGATCAACCGCGGTTAATTCGACCCGCACCGGCGCACCGGCCTTGGCGGACAAATCGTCGGCAATACGCTTGCGCACTGCCTCCCAGTCCGATCCGAGGCGCTCGTTGTTCATGCTGTTGAAGTACAGCTTGATCGACTTTGACTCGACCAAATTCGGGGAGCTGTGCGGCACAAAAAACCGCCCGATCGCCTGAATCGGCCGACCGTCCAGGTCCAACCAAGACAGCTCCCACAGGTTCCAAACGTCAACACCATCCATCGCACTGGCATCGACGCCCTCTTTGTCCCGAGCCCAGGCACGAGGCACCGGCGCCAGATGATCGGCGGTAAAATGGTCCGGCTGAGCAACGTTCTGCCCAAGCGGCAGACCCAAATCTTCCAAATTCATTTGCGCACTCCAGCCCCACGCATGAGCAGGAAGTTGGCATACAAGTACGCAGCCAGCGTAAAGGCGGACATCAGAGTCAACGCCACGGTCAGGCTGATGTCTGACTGCCCCAGCATGCCGTAGCGGAACGCGTTAACCATGTAGAGAATCGGGTTGGCCAGCGCCACATGCTGCCAAAAACCAGGCAGTAGGCTGACGCTAAAGAACACCCCACCAAGATAGGTCAGCGGCGTCAGCACAAAAGTCGGCACAATGCTGATGTCGTCAAAACTGTTCGCGAACACGCCGTTGATGAAGCCTAGAATGCTGAACAGCACGGCGGTCATCAAACCAACCAGCACCACAACCGTGTAGCTGTGTATCTGCAGGTCAGTAAAGAACAACGACACCACAACCACCACGCTACCGACCAGCAATCCGCGCACCACGCCCGCGCAAATATAACCCCACAGAATGATCTGTTCTGGAACTGCCGCCACCAGCATTTCCTCGATAAAGCTCTGAAACTTCGCGCTGAAGAAGCTGGACGAGACATTTGCATAGCTGTTGGTAATCACACTCATCATGATCAAACCCGGCACGATAAAGGTCATGTAATCCATGCCGCCCATGTCACCGATGCGACGACCAATCAGGTTGCCAAAAATGACAAAGTACAGCGTCATCGTGATCGCCGGTGGCACCAAAGTTTGAACCCAGATGCGGGTAAACCGCACCACTTCACGGCGCAGGATGGTGCGGAACGCGGTTAGCCAAATTGGGTTCATGCAGACACCTCCGTCGGCTGACCGGTCAAGCCAATGAACAGCTCCTCAAGGCGATTCGATTTGGTCCGCATTGACAGCACGCCCACGCCGGCGGCGGTCAATTCAGCAAACACTTGGTTAAGCTCCTGGCCTTTTTCGAGCACTACCTCAAGTGTCATTTCATCAACCATTTCACATTTAAATTCAGTAAGTTGAGGCGGCTTTTTAATTCTATTTGCAAGGTCTAAAACAAAGGTCACCGTGTTCAATTGTGAGAGCAGCGACTTAGTGTCCGTGTCCTCTACAATTTCACCGCGATTGATGATGGCTACCCGGCGACACAACGCCTCAGCCTCCTCCAAGTAGTGAGTCGTCAGTATGATGGTCGTGCCCTGGTTTTCATTCAGCTCAGACAGAAAGTCCATCATGCCTCGGCGCAGCTGAATATCGACGCCCGCCGTGGGCTCGTCCAGGATCAGCAGCTTGGGGTCATGAACCAGAGCGCGGGCGATCATCAGCCGGCGCTTCATACCGCCTGATAGGCCACGGCTTTGAATATTGCGCTTGTCGTAGAGCCCCAACCGGTCGAGGTAGTAGTCAGCGCGGTCCACGGCTTCGCTACGTGGAATGCCCTGGTAGCCGGCACTGTTGAGTACGATGTCTCGGACTTTTTCAAACAAGCTGAAGTTAAATTCCTGGGGAACCACGCCAACACTGCGTTTGGCGGCCGCAAAATCCTCGTCCACGTCGATTCCGTTGATCCAAACCTTGCCGGCTGTTTTGCGCACCAGTGAACAGACGATACCGATTGTCGTGGACTTGCCAGCCCCGTTTGGCCCAAGAACGGCGTAGAACTCGCCCTGCGGCACAGTCAGGTCAATACCCTTGAGGGCTTCAAAACCGTCGTCATAGACCTTACGAAGGCCTTCGATACGAAGGGCGGGCGGTATTTGGATCATTGAATCGTTTGCCATGCAGTCTCCTTGCGGTCGCTAGGATATTGGTGCGGGACATAAAAAAACCACCTTTCGGTGGTTTTTGAATTTGGAGCGGGATATCGGGTTCGAACCGACGACCTGTACCTTGGCAAGGTACCGCTCTACCAACTGAGCTAATCCCGCCTTTTTCCCGAAGGAAATTGGCATCCCGTAGGGGACTCGAACCCCTGTTGCCGCCGTGAAAGGGCGGAGTCCTAGGCCACTAGACGAACGGGACGTTGCGTTTCGTTGTGGGCGCGAATTATGCCACCGTTTTTTGAAGACGCAACCCCATTTTTCCCGCGAATTCCAAAGCGGCCTCAAAAGTAATCCCGTGGCGGGCGACTAAGGCGTCGCGGTCGTGGTCATATCCGCCCCCAATGACCGTAGCAACGGCCGCCCCACTGTCGAAACAGCGCTGTAAAACCAAGTCATCCCGCGCCCGCATACCAGCATCCGTCAGTGCCAGCTTTCCGAGGGCATCGTCAACATGCACATCGGCTCCCGCGTCATAGATCACCAGATCCGGCGCAAAGGTTAGGAGCACGCGATCGAGCGTATCGGACAGGGTCGACAAATAGCCCGCGTCGTCCGTGCCCGATTGAATCGGCACATCCAGATCGGAGCGAGCCTTGGGATGCGGATAGTTCTGTTCGCAGTGCAGGCTACAGGTCATCACACCTGGCTCCGATGCCAGTATCCGTGCCGTTCCATCGCCCTGATGCACGTCCGTATCCAAAATTAGGATGCGTTCAGCCTCCCCGCTATCAATCAGGCTGCAGGCCGCGTACGCCATATCGTTAAACACGCAGAACCCAGCGCCACCGCCAGCATGGGCGTGATGGGTCCCCCCGGCCATGTGGCAGGCCAGCCCATGCGCAAGGGCGTTGCGCGCTGTCAGCAATGTGCCATTTGCAGCCAGAAATGATCGGTGCGCCAGTGCGGGCGTCCACGGCAGTCGAAGCTCACGGAGCGCTTGACGATCCAGCGACCCCTTAGCCATGGCTTCAACATAGGCACGGTGGTGCACGCGACAAAGGTCATCAATGGAAGCCTTCTCCGGCGCTACCAGAGCGACCTGTTGCAGAATGCCGAGCTCGGTAAGCCGATCATGAAGGCGGCGGAACTTGCTCATGGGGAAGCGATGATTATCCGGGAACTCGAAACTGTAGTCCGGATGATAAGTGAAGGTCAGCATGGGCGTGCGCCCATGCCGTGGCCTCGGGTCATAGGCCCTGCCCTATTTCTTTAACTGCCCGTAAACGTGGTTAGTGGCTTGCACGAAGCCGTCGAGACTGCCGCAGTCAAAGCGGTTGCCCTTAAACTTGAGCGCCATGACGCAACCGTCCTTCGCCTGTTGTAACAGCGCATCGGTGATCTGGACCTCGCCGTTTTTACCCGGGGGCGTCGAACGCAAAATGTCAAAAATGTCAGGCGTCAGAATATAGCGACCGATGATGGCCAAGTTGCTAGGGGCATCCTGCGGCTCCGGCTTTTCGACCATGTCGGTGATGCGAAACACCCCCTCCTTAATCTCTTCACCGCTGATAACGCCGTATTTGTTGGTTTCCTCAGGCGGGACTTCTTCGATGGCCACAATGCTGCAGCGGAACTGCTTAAATAGCTTCACCATTTGCAGTAGGACACCCTCGCCCTCGTTCACGCACAGGTCATCGGCCAATACGACACCAAACGCTTCATCACCGATCAGGGTTTCACCGGTCAAAATGGCGTTCCCCAACCCCGCCATTTCCTTTTGGCGGGTGTACGAAAATTCGCACTTGTCGATCAGCTGCCGAATCGGCGCTAGGGCCTGCTCTTTGGACGTGCCTTGGATTTGATCTTCGAGCTCATAGTTTTTGTCGAAGTGATCTTCGATGGCGCGTTTGCCCCGTCCAGTTACAAAGGCCATACGGTCCATACCCGCTGCCAAAGCTTCTTCGACACCGAACTCAATCAGTGGTTTGTTGACGATGGGAAGCATCTCTTTGGGCATAGATTTGGTGGCCGGCAAAAATCGTGTGCCATAGCCGGCGACAGGAAACAAACATTTCTTTATCAAAACGAACCCCGTGTGGCATTGCAAAAAACAATCTCTCGATCCTAGTTTAGGCGCCGTGACAGGTCTACCGACCACACACAATTAGGCATCCACTACCCAAAGTGTGCAGTGATGACGTCCATGCAGTTGGGGCAAGGTAATCACTGAGCTACTATGCTTTCTACAACTGTTAAGGACCCAACTATGTTTCGTGCGCTCGCGTTTTTCGGCATTTTTCTGAGCCTGGCCCTCGCCTCCACTGTTCGCGCGGCGGACAACGCCTCGGCGTGGGTTGAGCAAAACACCCGCACGATCCTTAGTGAAATCCAGCGTGCTGACTTGGCTCCCGACGACACGGAGGGGCAACGCCTGTTGGCCGAGCGCGTCATTATCCCGATTGTGGATATCGACGGCATCGCCATGCGCGCCGTTGGTCGCCCGTGGCGCGACGTCAGTGCCACCAACCAACAGCGCTTTATTGACGGCATGGAAACCCGGCTTCTTGACCTTTACGGCGCCGCCTTCAGCCAGTTCAAAGCCGCCGACTTGGAAGTGTTGCGTGAACGCCTCAGCAGCCGGGGCGATCGTGCCATCGTCACCACACGAATTCGCCGTCCCGGGGAAGATTGGCTCGCCACTGAATTCCGCTTAATTGAATCAAACGGCCAGTGGCTCGTTCTTGACGTAGCCGTCGAGGGGGTCAGCCTGCTGTCCAGCTACAAAGCGCAGATCGACGACAAAATCGCCCGAATTGGTCTGGATGCCACCATCGAAGAAGTCGCCTCCGGCCGCTAACGTCGCTCGGGCTTCGAAAACGAACTCATCTCCGCCGTCATGATCGGCAGTGCCCCAGTCATCGTCCACAACCGCGCCAGCCAGAGTGGGCCGACTGGGTAACTCGCCCGGGTCGTAAACCGGTCGCCCTCGCGCGCCGTCGTCAGCACCAAAAGAGCCGGCTCCAAGCCCAGCTTGGCAGCTCTTAGCCGCCCCTGAACCTGAGGTGCCAGAGACTGTGCCGCGGCCCGGGCCGATACCAACGCAACGTCATTCAAGGCGCCATACTGGGTCCACAACCGTGATCCGGCCAACACCCCGGTGAACAACATCAGCAGTATCGGCAGCACCATCAGGCTCTCTGTCAAGGCGATACCCCGGCAACGTTTCATTCAAATAATCCTCCAACTCAAAGACTTGCTGCCCAAGCCGCTCAAGGTCAGTCTGGGCCGGATTCAGCGCGGCCTGCGTAGCCATCGCCTCAATGCCCGCATGCCAATAGGCGCGCCCCAGAGCACGCCAAGCTTGGGCATCGTCTGGATGGCGACTGACCGTGGTTTGCAACGCTTCAATGGCCTGGCGAAAATGCCCTTGCGCAAGCCAGACCTGCCCCTCGGCTAAGGTTTTGTTGCCAACGGGAACGGGTGACGGCTGCAGCGTTTGACAGCCACCTAGCGCGAGGGCTGACGCGAACAAACAGATGACTCTCATGGCTTGCTCCCCTGCCTGCGCGTTGCGTGGCGCAGCTTCACGCCCTTCAGCACCAAACGCCGTGCCGCACTTTTGGCGGCCACCTTTGGCGTTGACGATTCAGTCGCCTGACGCCAATCTTTCCAAACCAACGCC
>CAKZQE010000004.1 GCA_937139465.1 uncultured Gammaproteobacteria bacterium | reverse complement strand
TCCGCACCTGAACACGACTGGGCCGTTGGGATCGCTAAAAAGCCCACCTGCGGTATGCCATTCACCACACTTGAACCGCGCCCACTGAAACAATCACAGATCCCGGCGGCGGGACTGAACGTGCAAATGATTTGTTATCACCATGATTCCAAGCGTCTAAAAAACAACTTGGCCAGCGAGGCGTGCCGTATGTACCCGACCGGCAAGGAGTTCGGCGGGCTTTACAGCAACAAGTTCCAAAAGCCAGTCGGCCTGCACAGCTGCAAAGCAGACTTGGGAACATCGGGATGTCCTCTGGTGGTGGAAAAAGACAACGCACTATGGTTCGTGGGTACGCAAATTGAAGCCCACCCAGTCAGTGGTGCAGGCGTTGCCCGGCTGTTCAGCGATGCATATCAACGCGGCTTTGAACGGGCGATGGTGCAGATGGATCGCCAAGAGCGGGCCCGCATGACCACTCTCGCGCAACGTTAAACGCAAGAAGCGACAGTTTTTTAACGTCGTTTCGGATAGCATGTCGGTCGTTTAAATTGCTCAGCGGACCCACCATGACCGACATCAAGCTTTCCGACGTTAACATTGCGAATTACGCGCCCGTGGTCTCGCCCACGGAACTGAAAAAATCACTCCCGTTGACCGGTGATAACCGTGAACGCGTGTCGAATTACCGCAGCGTCGTCAAAGCTATCCTCGACGGCACTGACCCGCGTTTAATTGTGGTGGTTGGACCCTGCTCAATCCACGACACCGAGGCGGCGATGGATTACGCCCGTAAATTGCGTCACTTGGCCGACCAAGTGGGTGATCAGCTGTTTATCGTGATGCGAGCCTACTTCGAAAAGCCACGCACCACAGTCGGCTGGAAAGGCCTGATCAATGATCCGGACCTGGACGACAGTTTCAATATCGACAAAGGATTACGTAAAGCTCGCAAGTTGTTGATAGATATTACAGAGCTTGGACTTCCGCTGGGGACCGAAGCCTTGGATCCCGTCACGCCTCAGTACCTGCAGGACACCATAACTTGGTCGGCCATCGGGGCCCGGACAACCGAATCACAGACCCACCGCGAAATGTCGAGCGGCCTGTCGAGCCCGATCGGCTTCAAGAACGGAACGGACGGAGGCCTGGACGTCGCGGTCCACGCTATGCAAGCGAGTGCTCAGCCCCACGCCTTCTTGGGCATCGACCCCAATGGTCAGGTTGCGGTCACACAAACCCTGGGCAATCCGTACGGGCATGTCGTTTTGCGTGGCGGCGGTGGTAAACCTAACTATGACTCTGTGTCAGTTGCCCAGGCCGTCGACCGTCTAAACAAAGCCGGCCTGTCGCCCAACGTCATTGTGGATTGCTCACACGCCAACAGCTCAAAAGACCCCAGCATTCAGCCGCTGGTGTTGGACAACGTGCTCAAGCAACGCATCGAGGGCAACCAAGCCATCAAAGGCGTCATGCTTGAAAGCCATCTAAAAGCCGGCAACCAGTCGCTTAAGGACCCGGCGGATCTGGAGTATGGCGTGTCGATCACCGATGGGTGCATAGACTGGGCCACCACCGAAACGGCGCTGGTTAGCGCGGCCAACCAACTTCGTGGCCAGGGCTAACCGTGCCGATCAGTAGCCTTTTCGAAGGCAATCGGGTTTGGGCGGAATCCTGCACGGAAAAGGACCCCGAGTTCTTTTCTAAACTGTGCGGGATTCAGTCCCCAAAGTTTCTGTGGATTGGTTGCTCTGACAGCCGTGTCCCGGCCAACACGATCGTGAACCTGAGTGCAGGTGAGCTGTTTGTTCATCGAAACGTCGCCAACCTGGTGAACCATTCGGACATGAATTGCGTGGCGGTCATCCAATACGCGGTCCATGTGTTGAAGGTCGAGCACATTATCGTGACGGGACACTACGGCTGCGGCGGCATCCATGCGGCCATGCAGCGCCACGACCATGGCATTTTGGAAAGCTGGTTGAGCCACATTCGTGGCGTCTACCGAGACCATTACGACGACCTGATGGCGCTGGATCCAGAGGCCCGGACCGACCGATTAGTGGAGCTCAATGTGATGCAACAGGTCCGCAATGTCTCGCGCCTGCCCGTCGTTCAGCAAGCATGGGAAAACGGCCAGCCACTGGAAATTCACGGCTGCGTTTACAGTCTCGAGAACGGCATTTTGCAAAACCTAGGTCTGACACGTCGCGGTATCAACGATTTGCATCCAGCCCACCAGCTAACCGCGACTCCGCCGAGCCGCTAAAAACCGCGTCGCCCAACCGACCAAGCCGAGCAACGGATCGATCGCACGCCTGTGCAAACGCATCCGGCCGGTCACACACCAGCTCAAAGCGACGCTTGGCTCGGGTGATGGCGGTATAGAGCAGCTCGCGGCTAACAGCATTCACGGCGGTGCCAGGCCACAATAGCGCCGCGGTCTCAAACTCGCTGCCTTGGGATTTGTGCACGGTCATCGCATAAACCGTCTCGACGCTGGGTACGGCAGACATCGGAAACCAGCGCAACTGGCCGTCGATAATGGTCGCCAGACGCAGCTTTGCTACCCCCTGCTCGATTCGCGGCAAACAAACCCCAAGGTCACCGTTCATCAACCCAAGGTCAGGTTGGTTTTGTGTGACCATCACCGGGCGTCCGGGGTACCAGCCGGTTGTAGCGCCGAGCCCGAAGGTCAACGCGAGTTGCTTCTCAACGCCTTGGTTAAAGTCCTCGACACTCCCTAGCCCTTCGCGAACCACGGCCAAGACCTGCAGTTCGGCAACACGCAGCAAACATGCCCGGGCCCAGTCGTCATCACACTGCGCTAGGGCCGTGGGATCACTGCGTTCACATGCTTGACCTAGCCGCAACCATTCGGCGGTCCGAGCGACTATTGCGTCCACGAGGCTAACGGGTGAGGTCAGCAGGCCAAGGTCATCGAACTGAGAAAAACACGTCCACGCGAGATCACCGCGGCCCTGGTTAACGGCCCGCGCGATGGCCCCTATACCCGAGTGCTGATCAAACCGATGGCTGACGGTCAAGTGCGTCCAGCTCAGCCCGATTTCATGATCGCTTGTGGTTAGGTTCGCGACCGTCGCCCCCAGATCCTGCAGACGCTGAGCGGCCTTGGGGCCGATACCCTGGGCTCGCCTGTCAGCGGTCAGCTGCCCTAAAACAGCCCCTGCTTCAACGCTCGATAACTGGTCTGGATCCCCCAACAAAACGACCTGTGTCGCCGGCGCTAGGCTATCCATCAAGCGAGCCATCAACTGCAAATCGATCATGGATGCCTCATCAACAACAAGCCAATCCAGCGGAGCGCTGCGGCCTCCTGTGAAACGCCCTGCTGGACGGTGCGGCGACAAACCTAAAAAGCGATGCACGGTCGACACCATCGTTGGAATCGCGTCGGTAACTTCGCCCCCGAGACCGAGATCAGCCAATGTGCCGACTTGGTGGGCGATAGACTCGGACAGGCGCGCGGCCGCCTTACCCGTGGGCGCGACTAAACCGATACGCAGAGGCGGTAGCCCCGAACTGATTGCAGTCTGTTGGATCAAGGCCAATAGCTTCACGACCGTGGTGGTCTTGCCCGTTCCAGGCCCACCTGTGATGAGGGAAAACTGAGCTTCGAGGGAGCGTGCACAGGCAACTCGCTGCCAGTTCGGCTGCTCCGAATCTGGACCAAAGAGTTGCTCCAGCGTGTCGCGCACAAGGCTGACGTCCACCGAGGCCGATTGCCGAAGCGCGATGCGATCAGCCAATTGTTGCCCGAGCCGAACCTCATCTTCGAAATGCCGTCGCAGCATCAAATGGTGGCCGACAATAACCACTGGCGCCTGTCGGTCTGCGGCGAAACGCGCCGACAGATCCATGTGCTGTGTTTCAGATTGACGCACCCAGGCGCACGCCTCATGGTCGGCGGATACGCCCAATACCCGGGCCGGGTCATGCCTCAAAGCCCTGAGATCGATCAACGTGTGCCCGCGCGATGCCTGCCGGCTACACAAGGCAACCAGTGTTAGGGCGTCACTGGGCAAGTCAGGGTCCAGGCTGACCATGGCCTCCGCCAGCTGCCAATCCAAGGCCGACAGGAAACCGGCCTCGTACCAGTGTTGTAGATGAAGCAGTTTCACTGAAAAACCTCCGGCCGCAGCAACTCAGAGCATTCGGCGACCCAGGTCATGTCGCCGCTACACCAATGCATACCCTGGCTGGGGCTTTGGGTTCCACGCAGAAAGCAATACGCCGCACCACCGAGGTGGCGGCCCGGGTCATAGTGAGGCAGTCGGCTGATGAGATGGCGGTGCAGTGCCACCAGGTAGATGGCCATTTGTACGTCATAGCGATGCCCAAGCACCGCCTGCTCCATCGCGCCAACACTGTAGTCGCCGGCAAGATCATTGGACTTCCAATCAACGAGCCAGTAGCGACCCTCATGCTCGACCACCCAATCGATAAAGCCTTTCATAAACCCGTTTAGGTCGGCGGCTGACAGCGCGGCGCGGGGGCGCCCCGGCAGAATTCGGGACTGACAAAACTCGTCTAAGCGCCGGACAGGTAAACGCTCCATGCCCAATAGGAATTCAAACTCAGCGATAGCCGGCGGCTGTCGTGACAGGCACATGGGGCCGGCGCCAAAGCCGACAAACTCCGTGTTAAGCATGGTAACCAGCCATTGATCGAGTTGGCTGGTGTGATCTCCATAGCCCCGTGCCACGGCCATGGTCTGTAGCGTTGCCAAGCGCCACTCATGCTCGGAGGCCACGCGGGTAAAACCAGCCGTGTGCGCCCATTCAATGACACTGTGCAAAAAGGTGCCTGCCTCCGGGCCGCGAGGAAAGTCAGTCAACACACCAGACGAGGCCTCACTGTCAGCTGCCGGCGGAGATGGGGCGGACTCAGCAGATGGTGACTGCTCGTCATGCCAGTGAGCGGCATAGGGCGTTTCCTCGCCCTGCTCGAGCCGACGAGTCAACGCGGTAAAGCTTGCGACCCAGCGCCGCGGCGGCAGTCGAAAGCTCGGGGTGAGTGCTGCCTTTGGCCTCCCTGACGGTAGGCTTCTCGGCTTAGGCTCAAGCGCGAGGGGGCCATGGTGCAAACCTAGGTCACCGCCGCTGGACAGTTGGCTCAATGTTTCAGCGAGGTCGGCACCCTTCCCAACACCTAAAAGCGAACCGACGGCGGACTTATCCAACCCAGACTTCAGCGGACCCGCGCAGGCTAACAGCAGATGCTTGGCGCGGGTTACGGCAACATACAACAGGCGCAGGTCTTCTTGCAGACGCTCCTCATCCGCCGCAGCCCAATGCTCTGGGGCCGCCTTTCCCCCTACCACGCTAAGCAGGCGGCCGGCGGGGGTTCTGGCAACAACAGCCGGGGCTGAATCACTCACCGGATCAGCCACACACAGGAAAGGCGCTACAACCACCGGGTATTCAAGTCCCTTCGACTTGTGCACGGTGACGATCTGGACCACGTCTTGATCGGTCTCCATGCGCTGCACATCGGTATTGTCCGGCTCCAACATCAGCCGCTCCAGCGCAAGTATCAACGAGCTAACACTGCCCTGCTCGGGCCATGCGCGCTGACACCACTCAGCCAACTGCATTAAGTTGGCGAAAGTGCGGGCCCCACGCTGCGAGTCCAACAGGCGTTCGCGCACGCCAAAGTACGCCCACAGCTCCATGAACATTGATTGCAAACCGCCCGCTTGAGCCATTGCGCCCCACACCAGCGCCTGTTCACGAAAACGCTCCCAGGCATCACCGTCACCCATCAGTCGATCCAAATCCGACCAGGCCAGGCCCAGCGATGCGGTGATAACAGCGGATCGCAAACGGCGGTCATCGGACGGATCAGCCGCGAGCTTAAGCCATGCCAGCACATCAACCGCCTCGGGCTGGGCAAACAGGCTGTTCTTGTCAGACAGATAAACGCTGGCAACGCCTCGTGAGGTCAGGGCCTCCCGCACCCGCGAGGCCTGTGACCCTTTACGCACCAACACAGCCACATCTCGGGCGGCCAGGCGCTTGCCTTCGATCAGAAAACCGCTTTGCAATAGGTTGGCGATGGATTCAGCCGCGATCTCGGCCATCTCTCGAACGTGTTCGTTCTTGTTACTGGCTTGTCCGAATAACCATTGAACGGGTGCGAGCCCCTCAACGCCACCAAGGCCCGACTCGGTCCGGTTCGGGGATACTGGGTCATAGTCAATCGACACGCCATCCGCTTCTCGAACGCGGAAAGGCCCTCCAGGGTGGGTGCTGGCGGAAAACAGCGCATTGCAACCTGCAACCACGCCGGGGTCGGAGCGGTAATTCACGCCCATGCGGTACACACGGCTACCCATGCTCCGTTTGGCGTCCAAATACGCATAAATGTCCGCGCCTCGAAACGAATAAATCGCTTGCTTGGGATCACCGATAAGGACCAAGCAAGCGGGCCGATGCTCGTCATAGATGCATTTGAAAGTCGCCCACTGAAGCGGATCCGTGTCCTGAAACTCGTCGATTAGGGCCAGCGGGTATTGCTGAGCGAGTGCCGAGGCGGCGCCACTGTCAGCATCAATGATGGTGGCATGAAGCTGGGTCAGGACTTCATTGAAACTGATGCTAGGTGTGCTACGAAGCGCTTGGGCCGTCGCCGACAGCACCCACTGCCGAGCGTGGCCCAACAAACGAGCCTTGGCGATCGCGACATCCTCAATGGCGAAGCGTTCGGACGCCTCGCACCATAACCGCAATGAATCGATGGCCCAGTGATCCCAGGCCGCTTGGTTCTTTTTGGCGACCCACCCCCGGTTTGCGAACTTGATCAGCGTTGGCGGCGGCTCACCACCTTGCATCAGCCACTCGTTCCATTCAGTTAACGACGACTCAAGCTGCTTGGGCCCCAACATCGACAGCTTTTGGTGATTTGCACCCGGGGCATGGTCACGAAGTCCGTCAAAGAAAGCCTGCGCATCCGCAGCAAGCCGTCGTCGCAGCTGATCCAAGTCCGCCGCCAGCCGTGCCTGCCCCTCGACCAGTTGCCTTAGCAAGTCGTCAACCGGCGTCACGCCATCATCACCCTCGATGGAAAGTTCAGCGTGGGCAATGGGCGTGCGCAGTGCTTTAGCAAGATCCTCTGGGGTTTTGAACCATGCGCTAACACAGGCGCCGGCCTCGTCACCCTGCCCATAAAAATGGCTGCGCCAGTAATCCAAAATCAATGACACTTGTAACGGCCAATGCGATGTCACCAGTTCGCTTTTTACCGCCGTGTGCCCCCCAAGCGGGTGCCGCCTGATGGCTTGAATGGCCCAGCTGTGAATCGTCATAATCGCCGCTTGGTCCAGGTTCAGTAGCGCCTGGCCGATACGTTCGCACACCAAAGCATGCTGCTCGGGCGCGACTTGACGGCAGATGCGCGCTAGGGGCGAATCATCGTTGGGGTCCACCGGACCCTGAAACCAGGCCTTGGCTTCACTGAGCTGGCGATGGATTCGGGCTTTGAGCTCCTCAGTGGCGGCCACGGTAAAGGTCACCACCAGTACCTGCTCGACCGTTCGCGGTGTGCACCCAATCCCCGCAATCGCACGTAGGTATAGGAGCGCGATCGAGAAGGTCTTACCCGTGCCGGCGCTGGCCTCTACCAAGCTCGATTCAGTTAATGGAAATGTCGCTAGGTTCAGGCTCCTCATGAGTCAAACGCCGCGACTATTGGTCCGTAGAGCGCCTCGCAGGCGTCGAACAAATCCCCCGCCGCTTCAAGGTCAGCGCCATTGGGCCAGCAACGGGCAAACGACGCATCGTTCGCCAACGCGTTTTCATGAGCTCGCCGCACTGTATCGGACCAGCCCGCGGCCTCTATGACTGGCACGGCAATACTGGCATCCGCTGGTATCGGCGTTTGCTGCGCAAGCAAGGCCCACCGTAGCAGTGAGACCAAGTATTCTCGGGCCGTACTCGCAGCAATCGGCCCCCACTGTATGGCCCCATCGGCAAACCACCAGCGTGAATGGACCGGTCCATCCAGCTGACAACAGAGATGCTCAACCCATGGCGTAGCCAGCTTTGACAGTCGCCGGCCCCCCCCACTTTTCTAGTGCAGACGGCTTGCATGGAAACCGAAGCGAAAACAGCCACCGACCGTTTCTGTTACTTCGATATCCGAGAATTCGAAAACCTCGCCAGCCAGGTCGAGTTGCCCTGCTCGCATGGACCGGGACTCCGGACCAGCACGCCGATCGGCATAATCCGCGATCGCTGGCATCCAGGTGTCGCCCAGCTCACTTCGCATGCGCCGAGAGAACGGCGCAATACCGAAACGGCCCTGCCTATCTAACGTATCCAAGGTGCGCTCCAGTGCCGTATCCGCGCCAAGGCCACCGTTGACCCCCTCCAGTGCACCCTGCAACGTTAAATCGTGAACCTGCCAGCCATCCAGCTCGCGCATACTGAATGCCTCCGCCGTTGGCTTTTCCACGGCACTGCTGGCGTACCGTGCCTGATAACGCTGACGCAAGAAAAAGGCCGACGGCGATTTCAGCAGCGCCGCGACGTCTGACAGACGCAGCACCGTGCTCTGTTCAGGGTCATCTGGTGCAGGCTTTTCCTCTGCACCCGCAGGTGCGGCCCCTTGCCATTCAATCGCATAGGTCGTCAGTGGGCTTTGATCCGTAAAGTAGGCGTGGCTGTAGGGGTGGATCGGGTGCTGCTCGGGCTTCACCACCGCTTCCCCGCCCTTGAGAAAGTCCATGAACTGTTCCCACAACACCGAGGGCGTGCGAGCACTGTCATCCACAGGGCTTCGACCCTGATAACTCAAGTACAGGCCATCGCGGGCCGACAGAATGGCCTCCAAAAACAAATATCGATCGTCCTCGCGGCGCGCACGATCTCCCGGTCGGTAATCGAACTGCATAAGGTCGGGACCGGCGGCGTGATTTGGCCTCGGGTAACTTTGGTCATTCAAGCCGAGCACACACAGGTGACGGTAGGGAATCGCGCGCATTGGCATCAAGGTCGCGAACTGCACTGCATCCTGCAAAAAATGGCTATTTGCCTCGGCTTGCTGGAGCTGCGAACGCCAATGACCCATGGCCATGGCGCTGTCCAGAATCGGGTTAACGCCCGCTCGTTCGAGCTCAGCTTGCCAGCGATCCAAGGCGGTCTCGGCATGTCGCATCGCAGCAAGGTCGCTATTGCTTTGGGGAACCAACCATTGTTGGGGTATGGCCCTGAGCCAGGCTATCCAGTCTGCGGCCGCACGTGGCTGTTGAGAGTCATGCCACATCTCTGCGACCTTACCGATCAGCAGCGCCAGACGCCCTGCGCTTTGCGCCGACAGCCCCGACACCCGGTCAAGGCCGTCGATGCCCTGCCAACACAGCGATCCGGCCGCATAGCCGAGCAACATGCGCTGCGCGCCCCATGCCCAGGTGTAACGCCCGCCAATCGCTGGACTGATCTCGGCTTGTTGCTCGGTGTCGAGCCCCCAGCGCACTTGGGCATCATCCAACCAGCGCTCGATCACCGGCAATTCAGATTCCGTCAGCCCATAGGCATCACGAATCGGCGCGCAGCCAAGCAAGGTCAACAGGTCTGGCAATAGAAAGCGCGAGCTGGGAATGGCCACAAGTGCCAACAAACCGCTCAGCCACGCGCTTTGGCTGCTGGCGCTTTGATCGGACAACGCAATCGGTAAGAAACGGCGGTCCGTTGAGTCAAAGCGCCCGAACACACTGCGGATGTGGGGGGCGTAATCGTCAATCGCCGGAACCATTACCAACACGTCCTCGGGGCGCAAGCTTGAGTCAGCATCGAACAGACCAAGCAAATAGTCATGCAGCACTTCGACTTCGCGCTGCGGCCCATACGCACTTCGCGCCTGTATGGAGGCATCTGCCGGGCCCAGCTTAGGCGCCGGCGCTAAGTCAAACAACGAACGGTGCACACGGTCCAGCAGGCTATCCGCCCCAGGACGCTCGTACAGCTCAACATCGGCGGGCACCACGAGCGGCTGAGCCTCGTAGGCCTCAAGCATCCTGGCGTTGTCACGGCCCAATCGCCCCCACGCATCCAACCAAGGGTGGACCTCGATTGAACCGGAGCGGCCACGCCACTGGTCACTCCAATAGAGCGGCGACGGGCTATGCACTGCAATGATCACCTGGGTAAAACGAGCGATAGAGGACAGCACATCCATCACCTGGGGTGGCATCGAGGCCAGCCCAAACACCACAACACGCGCGGGCAGGCCCGCGGGTTTAGCGTTGAGCGCTGCGCACGCGCTAACAAAGCGGCGGTGAACATCTGCTCGGTCCTCGCCGACCAGTTCCGCCTTCAATAACCGCCACAACACCGGTTGCCAGCGGTTGTCCTCGTCCACGGCCACCCATTGGTCGCCCTGGGTCACCACATCATCCCCCGCGGCCCAACGGGCGAGCCAGTCGGGCCGGTAGAGCTGATACTGGTCAAACAAGTCAGCCACCATCACCGCTAACTCATGACGTTGAATCGGGTCACTTTGGCGGGCGAAAAAACCCTCCAGCCCAACCAGTTTTCCATCGGCCACCCACCGGGGAAAGGCATCATGCAGATACCAAGTCAGGACCGACTTATCAAACACCGAATGTGTTGGAAGGTCCCCCAGTACGGCGCGGTACGCGGGCCACATAAAACGTGCAGGGAGCGCTATATCCACCCCACCGGCGATTCCAGCGGCGCTGGCGGCCATGGCACGCTGAAACCACTGGGCGATACCGTTGCTATGCACCAACAAGGCATCGCTTTCAAATACCGGTAATGGGTAGCGCTGCATCCAATCAATGATCAGGTCGCGCAGGTGTTCATTTCGATTGCTACGAACGAAAAGTAAGCCGGGTGTTGGGGAGGATTGCGTCATGCGCTGAGTATGTCACTTACCCGACATAAAAAAACCCACTTACTGTCAATAAAAACAGTAAGTGGGTCACGGCCTGAGCCTGACGGATCAGTCAATCATTGGCAATAAGGCATCGACACTGGATTTGGCATCGCCATACAGCATCCGGGTGTTGTCCTTGTAGAAGAGCGGGTTCTCGATTCCGCTATAGCCTGCACCCTGGCCACGCTTTAACACGATCACTTGCTCCGCTTCCCAGCACCGAATCACGGGCATACCGGCGATCGGGGAGTTTGGATCTTCCATCGCCGCGGGGTTAACCGTGTCGTTTGAGCCGATCACAATGGCCACATCGGTGTCCGCCAGATCGTCGTTGATTTCGTCCATTTCAAGCACGATGTCGTAGGGCACTTTGGCCTCGGCCAACAGCACGTTCATGTGCCCCGGCAAACGACCGGCAACCGGGTGAATCGCAAAGCGCACCGTCTTGCCCTTGGCAATGAGGCGTTTGGTTAACTCGGATACCGACTGCTGCGCCTGGGCCACGGCCATTCCGTAACCAGGGATAATCACGACCGAATTCGCGTCGTTCAATAACCCAGCCACGCTTGCGCTGTCCGTTGCGACCTGCTCGCCCTCCACTTCCATCGCGGGGCCTTTGCTGCCGCCAAAACCGCCGAGGATCACATTGACGAACTTACGGTTCATCGCCTTGCACATGATGTACGACAGAATCGCACCGCTTGATCCCACCAGCGCGCCAACAACGATCAACACGTCATTGCCGAGGGTGAAGCCAATGGCCGCCGCCGCCCAGCCGGAGTAGGAGTTGAGCATCGACACCACGACCGGCATGTCAGCGCCACCAATTCCCATGATCAAGTGATAGCCAATGAAACCCGCAACCAGAGCGACCAACACCAGGCTAAAGACCCCTGCACCGTTGAAGTAGCTCACCGCGATCCACAGCGATACCGCCAGCGCGGCCAGGTTGAGCAGGTGACCACCGGGCAGCTGCTTAGGCTTGCCGTCAACGCTCCCCGCCAGCTTGGCGTAGGCAATGACCGACCCGGTAAAGGTCACGGCGCCGATAAAGATACCGACAACGACTTCGCCTTTAAGGATGGCGATTTCGGCTGGGCTCTTGCCGGCTAATTTGGCGGCAAAACCCGTCAGATTATCCAGCGAGGCGCCGCTGCTGACCAGTTGCTGAACCATCGCCAGCTCAATTTGAGCGTTCAGGCCGATAAATACGGCGGCCAGACCAACGAAGGAGTGCAACGCTGCCACCAACTGGGGCATTTCTGTCATCTCGACCTTCGCCGCCAAGTGACGACCAACAAAGGCCCCAGCCACCATGCACAGGGCCAAGACAAAATAGTTACCTACACCGCCGCCGAATACCGTGGCGGCAACCGCCACCGCCATACCCACGATGCCAAACCAAACGGCGCGCTTGGCCGACTCTTGGTTGCTGAGTCCACCCAACGAGAGGATGAATAGAACGGATGCCGCAATGTAAGCGGCGGAT
>CAKZQE010000003.1 GCA_937139465.1 uncultured Gammaproteobacteria bacterium | reverse complement strand
CTTTGCGGGCGGATCGCGCCCTCGTCTGGCCGGGTCTGGTTTGACGGGACGGACATCACCGCCCTGCCTGCGCACAGGCGGATCTTGATGGGCATGGCCTATACGTTCCAGATCACCTCGATCTTCACCGGGCTGAGCGTGCATGAAAACGTCGCTCTTGCCGCCCGCAGACGCGGCAACACGCCCGAGGCCACAACACGCGACGTTCTCGACCGGGTCGGGCTGTTACCGCACGCCCGCGCATTGGCGGGCGATCTCAGCTATGGTCACCAGAGGTTGCTGGAGATCGCCATGGGGCTGGTACAGTTCGGCGAGGCGCTCGTCCACTTGAACGTGACCGGTGTTGGTCTCAAACACCCAGATGCCCATGCCGCCGGCGGCTAAGGCTAGGTTGGTACGCTGCTCGCTTCGGTGCAGCTCGGTGATGTTTGATTGGACTTGGTCTGCCATGGTGTCGAAGGCGCGGCCCACCGAGCCTATTTCATCGCCGCTGGTCATGCCAGTGCGATGCGATAGGTCGCCGTCAGCAAATCGCTCTGCCGAAGACGCCAGGGTGGCCATTCGGGTGCTCAGCTGTGTTCCGATCCAGAACGCAACAGCGGCAAGAATCAACAGTTCAAAAGCAGACAGTAGAACGCCGGTATTGAATACGTTCGCGACCGCTGCCTCGGACAGGGACTCGTCGAAATGAATCCACAGCGTGCCGCGCTCACGACCTCCGACCACCAGGTCGCTGGTGTACCAGTTCGAGCCCTGGGGGACGAACCGCTTACCCAGTTCCCGCGGGTCTGCAGACGCAATAATCGTAAGGTCCCGGTCGACCGCGACGCCTTCAACGATGTCCGGGGACTGCCGAAGGTTTAAAAAGAACTCGTCAAGCCGAGCAAAGTCTTGCTCAAGAAATGCCTCGACCACGGGCTCAGACAAGATCGCCGTTGTCGCCTCGAAACTGGAGTTTCGGACCGAAGCTAAGTCCTCTGATACCAAGTTTTGCATGGTAATCAGAGTGAGCATTGATAGTGCCGCTGTCGGGCAAAATACCAGTAGAGCGATTTTATAACGTAACTGCACGGTCATCCTCGTTAAACCCTGTGGACAGACTACTGCCTTGCTATGGAAAACAACAGGGTGTTGGGTCGCGCTTTGGGCCTAGGTGTCTTAGACTACGCACCCTCCGGAACGCCGACGTAGGGCGACCGCAACTCAATGAAGGACACCTCGTGATAACGATTTCTTTGCCTGACGGCAGTCAGCGTCAGTTTGACGCGCCTGTAACCCTGATGGACGTGGCCATGGATATTGGGCCCGGCTTGGCCAAGGCGACGGTCTGTGGCCGCGTCGACGGCGTCTTAATGGACGCGTGCGAACCCATCACCGAAGACGCAAAGGTCGAACTCATTACCGGTCGCGACGACGAGGGTCTGGAAGTGATTCGGCACTCGTTCGCGCACTTGGTGGGCCATGCGGCCAAGCAGCTGTTTCCTGGCATCAAGATGGCGATCGGCCCGGTGATCGATTATGGCTTTTACTACGACGTCGACTTTGAGCGTGCGTTGACGCCTGACGATTTGGCTGCCCTAGAGACGCGCATCAAAGCCTTGATAAAAACCGACTACCCCGTCGTCAAAGAATGGGTCAGCCGGGACAAGGCGCTGGATACCTTTGCCAGCCGAGGCGAACCCTACAAGCAAGAAATCATTGAACGCGACATCCCCGATGACGGCAATCCCATCGCGCTGTATCACCACGAAGAATATGTCGACATGTGTCGCGGGCCGCACGTCCCCAACACGCGGGTACTGCGCCACTTTAAGCTGACAAATATTACCGGTGCCTACTGGCGCGGCGATGCCAACAACCCGCAGTTGCAGCGCATCTACGGCATTGCGTTTAACTCTAAGGATGACTTGAAGGCCCACCAAAAGTTCCTGGAGGAAGCCAAGCGCCGCGACCACCGCGAACTGGCAAAGCGTATGGACCTGTTCCACCTGCAGGAGGAAGCGCCGGGTATGGTGTTCTGGCACCCCCATGGCTGGACCATCTATCAGGTGCTTGAGCAGTATGTTCGTGAGCAGCAAAAGCACGAGGGTTACCAAGAGATCCGTACACCGCTGATGATGGACCAGGAGTTCTGGAAGCGCACGGGTCATTGGGACAACTACGCGGATGCGATGTTTACGACGTCCAGCGAAAAGCGTGACTACGCCATCAAACCGATGAACTGTCCGGCTCACTGCCAGGTGTTTGACCAGGGCGTGAAAAGCTACCGTGACTTGCCGATACGATTGGCCGAGTTTGGCTGCTGCCACCGCAATGAGCCGTCGGGGTCGCTGCATGGGCTGATGCGTGTGCGTAACTTCACCCAAGACGACGGTCATATTTTCTGCACGCCGGAGCAGGTGGGTGACGAGGTTCGTCGTTTCAACACCATGCTGTACTCGATCTACCAAGCGCTTGGGTTTGACGAAGTTATCGTGCGTATGTCCACGCGCCCGGAAAAGCGTGTCGGCGACGATGCGACCTGGGACAAGGCTGAAAAGACACTGGCCGACGCCCTTGATGGCTTAGGCTTGGATTGGAAAGAGCTGCCGGGCGAGGGCGCGTTTTACGGGCCCAAGATCGAATACAGCCTAAAAGACTGCCTTGGCCGCGTGTGGCAGTGCGGCACCATGCAGGTCGACTTCTTTATGCCCGAGCGGCTGGATATCAACTATGTCGGCGAAGACGGTGATCGCCACCGGCCGGTGATGTTGCACCGTGCGGTCTTGGGCTCGTTTGAACGATTTATCGGCATTTTGATCGAAAACCACGCCGGCGACTTGCCCTTGTGGTTGGCCCCGACGCAAGCGGTGCTGATGAATATCACCGACAAGCAGGCCGATTACATCGAAAAAATCAGTGCCGAACTCGCTTTGGATGGATTTAGGGTCCAGTCCGACTTGAGGAATGAGAAGGTCGGCTATAAGATTCGCCAGCACACGATGGCCAAGGTTCCGTATTTGTTGGTCGCGGGTGACAAAGAGATGCAGAGCAACCAGGTCGCAGTTCGCACTCAGTCCGGAGAGGACTTGGGTGTTATGGACGTTTCGAAATTGAAACAACGCCTGGCTGACGAAGTGGCCCTGTTGGGTCGTAAACCGGAGTAGTAGAGCAATCAGACGCGGAAACATGCAGCGGGCCCCGGCGGCCCCGAAGCACATGATCAACGAAGCCATTCGTTCACCCAAGGTGCGCCTTATTGGGCCCAACGGTGACCAAATCGGTGTCGTTGCCACACGTGACGCTATCGTAGCGGCCAAGGAAAACGATTTAGACCTGGTGATGATCTCGGAAAACGCAGATCCGCCAGTCGCAAAAATCATGGACTATGGCAAGAAGCTCTACGAAGACAAGAAAGCGAAGAACGAGGCCAAGAAAAAACAGGTCCAAACGAAGCTTAAAGAGCTTAAGTTCCGTCCGGGTACGGATGACGGCGACTACAACGTGAAGATGAAACACATGATCGAGTTTCTGGAGCACGGCGATAAGGTCAAGGTCACCATCCGTTTCCGCGGTCGTGAAATGGCACACCAGGATTTGGGTGTGAAGCTGCTTCAACGAGTTGAAACCGACCTGGCCGAATTGGCCAACGTCGAAAGCCGTCCGGCGCTGGAAGGGCGTCAGATGGTCATGGTTTTCGCGCCTAAGTCGCGGAAAGGCAAGTAGTCGAACTCGACTGCTTGGAAGTTAATGGCGAAATGCAGTAGGGCCCCCCGGTCCTGCTCATTTACATCCTGAAGAGGGAAAAAGATGCCGAAAATTAAGACAAACTCGGGGGCTCTGAAGCGGTTTAAAAAAACCGGCAAGGGCTGGAAACACCGCGCGGCCAACCGCTCACACATCCTGACCAAAAAGTCGACGAAGCGTAAACGTAATTTGCGTGGAATGGACCAGGTCAAGGCCTGTGATGCGCAACTGCTACCACGCATGTTGCCTTACACTAAGTAAGCGGGGAGATAACATATGGCACGCGTAAAACGGGGCGTACAAGCCCGTCGTCGTCACAAAAAAATTATGAAGCAGGCCAAGGGCTATTACGGAGCACGTTCACGCGTCTTCCGCGTAGCCAAGCAAGCGGTTATCAAGGCTGGGCAGTACGCCTACCGTGACCGTCGCCAGCGTAAGCGTCAATTCCGTCGTCTGTGGATCGCGCGTATCAACGCTGCGGCTCGCATCAACGGTTTGAGCTACAGCCGCTTCATGAACGGCCTGAAACGCGCCGAAATCATGCTGGACCGTAAGGTGTTGGCTGATCTGGCAGTGCGTGAACAGGTTGCTTTTGCGGCCATCGCGGAGAAAGCGAAGTCAGCACTGGCGGCCTAATCGCCTCCACGCATGATTTCGTTTTGCACCGCACGAAAGCTCGGCATCGAATGATGTCGGGCTTTTTTACTATCTGAACATAACGCAGAGACAGACATGGATCTTGATCATATTCAACGCCAAGCACTGGACGCCGTTGCCTCCGCCGAGAGCGTCGAGGCCCTGGAAAGCATCCGGGTTCAGTACTTAGGCAAAAAAGGCGAGTTGACGGCTCAGTTGAAAGCATTGGGCAAAATGGAGCCCGAGGCGCGCAAAGCCGCCGGGCAGCTCGTCAATGTGGCCAAACAGGCGGTCGAAGCAGCCATCGGTGAGCGCAAGGCGCTGTTGACGGCGCAGGCGCTACAAGCTCAGTTGGCAGCCGAGACCATCGATGTAACGCTGCCAGGGCGCAACCGTAACCCCGGTTCAGCGCACCCCGTGTCCAAGACCATGGAACGGATGCAACAGTTTTTTGCTTCGGTCGGCTACTCAGTCGCCGAGGGGCCAGAGATCGAAGATGACTGGCATAACTTCGAAGCCTTAAACATTCCGTCGCATCACCCGGCGCGTGCCATGCACGACACCTTTTATTTTCCTGACGGGCAGTTGTTGCGGACCCACACGTCACCCGTGCAGATTCGGGCGATGTTGAAGCAGGGCGCTCCGATCCGCGTGATTGCACCGGGACGGGTCTACCGCTGCGATTACGACGTGACCCACAGTCCCATGTTTCACCAGGTCGAGGGCCTTGTGGTCGACAAAGGCATCAGCATGGCTGATCTGAAGGGTACGGTGACTGAGTTCCTGCGGGTGTTCTTTGAAAAAGACCTGCAGGTTCGTTTCCGAGCGAGCTATTTCCCCTTTACCGAGCCCAGTGCCGAAGTGGACATGGAATGCGTGATTTGTAACGGCGACGGCTGCCGTGTTTGCAAGGGCACCGGCTGGCTCGAAGTGATGGGCTGCGGCATGGTCCATCCCGAAGTGTTCAAGCACGCCGGCGTTGATGGCGAGGCCTACAGCGGGTTCGCGTTTGGCATGGGTGTTGAGCGCCTGGCCATGTTGCGCTACGGCGTCAACGATCTGCGTTTGTTCTTCGAGAACGATTTGCGTTTCCTCAAACAATTCAGCGCCTAAGGAACTCCCATGCTTGTCAGTGAAAAATGGCTTCGTAGCTGGGTCAATCCGGCAGCTACAACCGATGAAATTGTCTCGTTATTGACCTTCGCGGGACTGGAAGTGGACGGCGTGTCGGCGCCGGCCAAACCCTTTACCGATGTCGTCGTTGCCCGTATCGATGCCGTCGAAGCCCACCCGGACGCGGACAAACTGCGTGTGTGCAGCGTCAATGACGGCACCACGGTTCACCAGGTGGTCTGCGGTGCGGCGAATGCCCGCGTTGGTTTAGTCGCGCCCCTCGCGCGCGTTGGGGCTCAACTTGACCCCAGTTTTAAAATTAAAAAGGCCAAGCTGCGCGGCGTTGAGTCGCTGGGCATGCTGTGTGGTGCTGACGAGTTAGGGCTGTCGGACGTACGCGACGGATTAATGGAGTTGCCCGAGACGGCGCCTATTGGCACGCCGCTGCGTGACTACCTTGGGCTTGATGACGCATTGATCGATATTGACCTGACGCCGAACCGTGGCGACTGCTTCGGTTTGCGCGGCATCGCGCGCGAGGTTGGCGTGTTGACCGACACCGCGGTTGTTGAGCCGGACATGCCTGCCGTAGCGGCGAGCGTGGATGCATCGGTTGCAGTCGAGCTCCAGGATCCAGATGGGTGCCCGCGCTACCTGAGCCGCGTTATTCAGGGCGTAGATTTGTCCTCCCCAAGCCCGGATTGGCTGGTCGAGCGCCTGCGCCGCGCTGGTGTTCGCTCGATTGATCCGGCGGTTGACGTGACCAACTACGTGATGATGGAGCTGGGTCAACCGATGCACGCCTTTGATCGTGCCCAGATCGATGGCGCGGTGATCGTGCGCCGCGCCCATGCAGGGGAGACCCTGACACTACTGGACGGCAAAGTGATCGAGCTGGACGCGGACGTGTTGGTGATTGCTGACAAGTCTAAGCCGCTTGCGCTGGCCGGTATCATGGGAGGCGAGCACTCTGGCGTCGCCGATGGCACCACGGACTTGTTGCTGGAAGTGGCCTGGTTTAACCCGCTGACCATCGCCGGTCGTGCGCGGCGCTTCGGGTTGCACACCGATGCGTCCCAGCGCTACGAGCGCGGTGTAGACAGCCAGTTACAAGCCCAGGCCATGGAACGGGCGACACAGTTACTGCTGGATATCGTTGGTGGCCAGGCCGGTCCGGTCGTAGAGGCGGTCGACGAGGCACATGTGCCCGCCGCGCGCCCGGTTGAATTGCGGGCGGATCGGTTGGCGGCCCAGTTAGACCTCGATATCGCGCCGGACGTGGTGACCGGTATCCTGTCGCGTCTGGGCCTGAACCCGGTGCAAGAAAACGACGCATGGACCTGCACCGCGCCGAGCTGGCGTCACGACATCGCCATCGAGCAGGACCTGGTTGAGGAGATTGCTCGGGTTTATGGCTACGACAACTTGCCGTCGAAAATGCCCCCCGCGACTAACGGTATGCCGCGCTTGGCCGAGGCGATCCGCGACAAGAACCGTATTCGCTCGCAGCTGGTGGACCTTGGCCTAAACGAGGTCATCACCTATAGCTTCGTGCACCCGGAACTGCACAATCATTTCCACAGCGATGAGGCCGTTATGGACCTGGCCAATCCGATCACAGCGGACATGGTGCGCATGCGTCAGTCGATGTTGCCGGGGCTTGCACAAACCGCTGCCTACAACCTGAACCGTCAGCATAAGGGCGTCAGCATCTTCGAGATCGGCCAGTGTTTTGTCGGATCAGTCGATGCACTCGAGCAGAAAGACCGTTTAGGCATCTTGATGTCTGGCGATGTGAATCAGTGGGATTGGCAGTCGCCGGTTCGGGCGGTGGATTTCTACGATGTGAAAGGCGTAATCGAAGGGTTGGTTTCCGACGGGTTGAGCTTTGAGCCTGTTCAGCGTCAGGGTATGCACCCGGGCCGCACGGCGAATGTGCTGATCGCTGGCGAAGTCGTCGGTTTCGTCGGTGCGCTGCACCCACAACTGGCCGACAAGCTCGACTTGCCTGATGACACCTATGTGGCGGACTTGTCGCTGGCGGCGGTCGCGCAGGCCAATGTGGCGTCGTTCAAGCCGCTGTCCAAGTTCCCGTCGTCCGGGCGTGACTTTGCGTTGCTCGTGGGCGAGCAGTCATGGGCTTCGATTCGCGGCGTGATTGAGTCGTCCGCAGGCCCGCTGCTGGATTCGGTGGTGCTGTTTGACGTGTATGAAGGCAAGGGGCTACCGGAGGGCATGAAGAGCTTGGCGGTCCACTTGTCGTGGCGTGATGCCGAGGGGACCTTGGAGGAGGCCGCGTTAAACGGCTATGCCGACAGCGTCTTGTCAGCGCTGGATTCTGAGCTCGGCGTGGTCCTTCGATAGGCCGCGTGAATGCCCACCAGTGTTGGGCCGCATCGCCGCGGTCCACACTGAGTGGCTTTCGAGTTGCGAGCACTAAGGTGCTTTTTTTCCTTGAGTTTTTCAGTTTCCCGTCCCATAGTTTAAAGCCGTTGGGAGGGCAATTAAGTGACAGCACTCAGCAAAGCCGATTTGGCTGAATTTCTTAGTGACGCCATCGGTCTCAGCAAACGCGAGTCCAAAGACTTGGTCGAAGCCTTCTTTGAAGAAATCAGCGCAGCCCTGGTGCGCTCCTCCGACGTGCGCCTTTCTGGCTTTGGTAACTTCACCACGCGCGACAAGGCACCACGACCTGGTCGCAATCCGAAAACCGGCGAAGAGATTCCTATTACTGCTCGACGTGTTGTCAGCTTCCGTGCTGGGCAGAAACTGCGTCACCGTGTTGAGGCCGTTATCGATGGGCGTGATATTTCGCCCGACTGGATGACCGACGATGATCACGACGATGACTGAACCGACGCCGGGCGAGGAGCAAATGGATCTGATCGACACCGGGGAGTTGCCCGCGCCAAAGGCGTCTGGGTCCACCAGCGCCGAGGGCGAAGCCTTAGCTGAAGGGGAGGTGCTGCCACCGGTCCCTGGAAAGCACTGGTTTGCCATCGGCGAGGTTGCGGCGCTGTGCAAGGTGCGCTCGCATGTGCTGCGTTATTGGGAACAAGAGTTTCCTGACCTCAAGCCAGCGAAGCGCCGTGGTAATCGCCGCTACTATTCCAATGCGGATGTTTTGTTGGCCCGTCGCATTCGCACCTTGCTCTATGATCGTGGGTACACCATTGCCGGCGCCCGCCAGCAGTTGTCCCAAAAGCCCGAGCAGGCCGAGGGAAAATCTTGGATTCAGCAGGAATTGCAGAGCCTGCGCCAAGAAATACGAGCGATTGCACGATTACTCGAAGATTAGCCTTTACAGGGTTACCCCAAATACCTATTATGCGCCCCGCAAAGACGTCGTCGGGGCGTGGCGCAGCCTGGTAGCGCACTACAATGGGGTTGTAGGGGTCGAAGGTTCAAATCCTTCCGTCCCGACCAGTTTTTGCAAAGTTGAACACCGGTCCGGTAGTTCAGTTGGTTAGAATGCCGGCCTGTCACGCCGGAGGTCGAGGGTTCGAGTCCCTTCCGGATCGCCATTTTTCATACGAAAAAGCCCCTGTCAAAAGAAGCAGCGAAGCGACTTTTGACAGGGGCTTTTTCGTATGTGACGTTTCCGTAGGAAGGACTCGAACCCGAGTAGAGGGGTTCGACAATTCGGCCACGGATGGCCGAATTGAGCGTCAGCCCGAAGGGCGGCGAAGCGTGATGCGTAGCCGCAGTCCCTTCCGGGGACTGGCTTCCGTCCAGAGTTCTGTGCCCATCCACGACAACGCCCGACACTCCCGAGCGTCAGCCCGAAGGGCGGCGAAGCGGGATGCGTAGCCGCAGTCCCTTCCGGGGACCGGCGTCCGTCCAGAGTTCTGTGTTCATCCACGGCAACGCCCGACACTCCCGAGCGTCAGCCCGAAGGGCGGCGAAACCGTTGTCCCACACGCGTGCCTGGCCTGATACCCGCCGGTCGTCGTGGGCTGAGGGCTGTGCTAGCCTGCGCTCGCTGCAGACCAAGGTGAGTTCCATGATTCAAACAATAGGGCTGGTTATTCGCGCGGAGAACGCGTCGGCCACCGCAACGGCGCAACGAGTGATTGAGCATATTGCTACGCTTGGTCTTGATTGGGTCGTGTCGGCACGCGAGGGTATTCCTGAGGGTTTCGAGCCCGGTCACTCGGTTGATCTGGTCGATCTATCCGACCACTGTGATCTGGTCATGGTGATTGGTGGCGACGGCAGTATGTTGGGGGCGGCGCGAGCCCTGGCCCGCGCTGATACGCCCGTGCTCGGGGTTAACCGTGGCAGCCTCGGCTTTCTGACCGATATCCGCCCCGAAGACGCCATCGAGGCGCTGGACCAAGCGCTGTCCGGCGACTGCAGTGTGGATCGGCGCAACCTTATCGGCGTCACCGTCGAGCGCGACGGTGAATGCATCGCCAGTGGCAGCGCCCTTAACGATATTGTGCTCCACAAAGGCAGCAGCGCTCGTATGCTGTCATTCGACGTGGCGGTAGGCGGCCAAAAAGTGTACGACGCTAAAGCCGACGGACTTATTGTGGCCACACCCACCGGCTCGACGGCCTATTCGTTAAGCGCCGGCGGCCCGATCTTGCACCCAAGTCTCAGTGCGTGGGTCGTCACCCCCATGTTTCCGCACACCATGGCGGATCGGCCGCTGGTGATCGGTGATCATCAAGCGTTGTGCCTATCAATTACCGACCAGCATCATTCTCTGCCGCTCATTTCATGCGACGGGCAAACCCATATTTCGGTGATGCCGGGTGACCGCATCATGATTCGCAAACTCGATGAGCAGCTGCATCTGCTGCACCCGGGACGTGACTACAACTACTACGCCGTGTGTCGGGAAAAACTCGGTTGGGCGACACGCCTCGGAGACTAGCCGACGTGATACCCGGTGATACACCAGTTGATTTGGTGGGTGATGTCCATGGTTGTGGCCAAAGTTTGGGGCGTCTGTTGCGCAAGCTTGGCTACGCGTACCGCGACGGCGCCTATCGTCATGATGAGCGGCACATGGTCTTTATCGGCGATCTGATGGATCGCGGTCCCCGCGTGCGGCTGGCCTGTCAGATTGCTCGGTCCATGGTCGAGGCAGGCAGCGCCACCTGGGTCCTGGGCAACCACGAGATCGATGTGATGGGGCTTATGCTGGGCGAACCGGGTACGCCGTACCTTGAGCACACCCGCAATCGCTTGCGCAAAGCCGCGGCCACGCTAGGCGCCATGGAGCACGCTGAGCTGAGGTCCCTGTGTGAATGGCTGCGATACTGTCCGCTTTGGATTGATCAGCCCGACCTGCGGGCGATACACGCGTGCTGGGATGACGCGGCAGTTCGGGCAGTTCGCTTGAACAGCTCAAGCGCAACGGACGGCGTGATTGCGCCTGAGCAGTGGCACGGTGTTTACCGCTCCGGCGCTCTGCAGGCTGCAGTGTCGCGCTTGGTCCGTGGCCCGTCCTTGCCGTTGCCCAATGGGCAGTCCATGGTGTCTCGCGATGGCACAGCCCGAAAGTCGTTTCGTGTCGCGTTCTGGTTGGACGAGCCGGACACCCTGGGTGACCTGGTGTTTCAGCCGGACCCGCTGCCTGCGGACATTGCCGAACAGCCGATAACGCG
>CAKZQE010000002.1 GCA_937139465.1 uncultured Gammaproteobacteria bacterium | reverse complement strand
AAGCGAACCAACAAGTGCCCACACGTCTTGTTTGATCGAATTTTCAAGGATCTGCGTTCGGAGGGCTTCTCCGTAACGTGGAGGCGTATATTACAGCCTTTTTCCCTAGTTGCAAGCTTTAATTTCCAAGGAAGTTCAAAGCGTTGCGCTCTTTTCAGAGCATCCCAACCGCTTGGTTGGGGTGGCGCATGTTACAGCGCCGAGGGTCATTTACAAGCAATATTTTCAGTAAATTTCCCTGCCGTTTCCGGCGTCCCTTTCTGGCTTTCGCCTGTCTGGGGTGGCGCATAATACAGAGGAAAAAAGACAATGCAACGCCTGTTTTGAATCTTTTTCCGACCGGCATAAAAAAGGCCCGCTGGGTTCCCCCGGCAGGCCTTTTCAGGGCGACTTAACCCTAGGTTCGCTTGACCTCGGGGATCAGGCCCTTGGGCGCAAATCGCAACGTCAACAACAACACAATACCGACAGTCATCAATCGCATGTGCGCTGCACTGTCCAACAGGTGTGCACGGACCGCGCTTGAGGGATCGAGCCCGGAGGTCAGTGTGTCAATCAACCACAGCCCAATCGGCTCAGCCTGAATCCAGAAGAACCAGATAAAGAATCCGCCCAGGACCGCACCCCAGTTGTTGCCCGACCCACCGATAATCACCATGACCCAAATCAGGAAGGTATAACGAAGCGGGTTATAAGTCGTTGGGGTGAACTGACCATCAAGCGTCACCAGCATCGCCCCGGCCAATCCGATGACCGCACTGCCCAGGACAAACACACGCAGGTGCTGCCAGGTAACGTTCTTACCCATGGCAGCTGCGGCGGTTTCGTTGTCACGAATAGCACGCATCATCCGACCCCACGGCGAGCGCAGCGCCTTTTCGGACAGGTACATAATCAGCGCGAGAACAGCGACAAATAACAGCGTGTACAGAATCTTAACGAAAAGGCCTGATGCGTCGTCCACCGGCATACCCAAGGACATGGACCACTGCTGGAACCAGCTGGCCTGCTGCAAGTCCACTTCGAAAGGTACCGGGCGCGGCAATCCGTTTACGTTTTTAACGCCTCGGGTCAGCCAGTCTTCGTTTTTCAGGAAGAAGATCACGATCTCCGAAATCCCCAGGGTCGCGATCGCCAAATAATCAGAGCGAAGCCCCAGGGCCACCTTGCCAATCGTCCAAGCCGCGCCAGCAGCGAACAGCGCCCCCACCGGCCAGGCCAAGATGATTGGCAGACCGAGGCCACCCAAATAACCACTGACGCTGGGGTCAACGGCCTCGATTGCCGCCACTGCCGGGTCGAGCACGGCGCGGCATAACAGGTAGCCCACCGCAGCGGCCAAGGCCACCAAGCTGTAGCGCTTGGTTCGGCGGTAAACCAACGTGCAGGCAACGATGGTGGCAACGCCAATAGCAATGCCACCCAAAATGCCCCAGCCGCCGGCGGCATAGGCGGCCGGCACGGGTGGCATGGACACCAACACCGCAGCCAAACCACCCAGGGCCGCAAAGCCCATGACCCCGACATTAAACAGGCCGGCGTATCCCCACTGGATGTTAACGCCCAGCGCCATGATCGCGCTGATCAGGCACAGGTTGAGCAGCGTAAAGGTGACCGACCAGCTCTGTAGGACCCCGACGGCGACCAGCATCAGGAACATCAGGCCGAACATTGCCGGCGCCCGGTAACGTGTCAGTAGCGTCTTCATAGTGTCTTCCCGCTAAATAGGCCGGTCGGTTTGATCAGCAGCACAATCACCAAAATAATGAATGACACTGCGATCTTGTAATCCGTCGATAGAAGCTGCAACAGCCCGTCCGGTGCCATGCCATCGGGAACCAGGTAGCTGACGACGCGCTTGTAGGCAAAGGTGATCGCAATTTCTGACAGCGCCACCACGTAGCCGCCAAAAATCGCGCCCAGTGGGTTACCCACACCGCCGACGATCGCGGCCGCAAAGATCGGCAGCAGCAGTTGCATAAAGGTAAACGGCTTAAATGACTTGTCGAGCCCATATAGGGTGCCGGCAATCGTGGCCAACGCAGCCGTCATCATCCAGGCAATCATAACAACGCGGTCGGGGTTAATGCCCGACAGCAAAGCTAGGTTTTCGTTGTCCGAAAACGCACGCATGGACTTGCCGGTGCGGGTCTTGTTTAGGAACCAAAACACGATCGCAACGACCACAATGGCGGTGACGATGGTGATGCCCTGGGTCATTTTGATCGCAAGCCCTTCGTTTAGCCCGGTCATCTGTTTGAATTCACGCGCCTTCATAATAAAGCGAGTGCCATCAAAGAAGATCCGATCCGCCGGACCAATGGCGAAACGCACAATGCCGCCAATCACAAACATGGTGCCGATCGAGACGATCAGGAAGATCACACTCGATGACTTTTGCTTGCGGTGATAGCGGTAAACGTAGCGGTCCATCACCAGCGCCAAGCCCATGGCGCATAAAATACCAAAAGGCAGCGCCAACAGGGCCGTTGGTAACGGCTTGATGCTGACACCCCAGCCTTGCAACAACCAGGTCGCAAAGATGGTCATCATGGTGCCGAAGGCCATCATTTCGCCGTGGCCGAAGTTTGAGAACCGCAACACGCTGTAAATCATGGTCACGCCCAAGGCGCCCAAGGCCAGTTGGCTGCCGTACGTGAGCCCTGGCACGATCAAAAAGTTGGCCAAGATGACCAAGGCGTTAAGTATTTCGGTCATATCAGCCTCCCAGGAACGCTTTGCGCACTTCGGGGTTGGCCATCAAGGCCTCCCCGGTGTCGGTGAAACGGTTGGCACCCTGCACCAACACGTATCCGGTGTCGGCAATGTTGAGTGCCTGCTTGGCGTTTTGTTCAACCATCAAGATCGCGATTCCCTGACGGGCAATCTCGATGATTCGATCGAACAGCTCGTCCATAACAATCGGTGATACACCCGCCGTGGGCTCATCTAGCAGCAGCACTTTGGGGCGCGTCATCAGTGCGCGGCCGACGGCAACCTGTTGGCGCTGACCGCCAGACAACTCGCCCGCGGGCTGGTTGCGCTTTTCCTTCAGAATTGGGAACAGGTCAAAGACCTGAGCCATGGTGCCACTGATGTCGTCGTCGCGAATAAAGGCCCCCATTTCGAGGTTTTCTTCGACCGTCATCGACGTGAATACGTTATGGGTCTGGGGCACAAAGCCCATGCCCTTGACCACACGCTCTTCGGGCTTGAGGTGCGTGATGTCCTCGCCATCGAACATGACATGGCCTTCGCGCAGGTTCAGCATTCCGAACGTGGCCTTCATCGCAGTCGATTTGCCGGCGCCGTTGGGACCGACAATAACGGCAATTTCGCCGCGCTCAACGCCAATGGTGCAGTCGTGCAGGATGTCCGCGCCGCCATAGCCGCCGGTCATGTTTTGACCCACTAAGAAGCTCATGCCTTGGTCTCTTTGTTCTTTAAGCCGGTACCGAGGTATGACTCGATGACCGCTTCGTTATTTTTGACTTCCTCTGCGGTGCCCTCGGCCAATACCGCGCCCTCGGCCATACAGATCACCGGATCACACAGGCGCGACACAAAGTCCATATCGTGCTCGATCAGGCAGAAGGTGTAGTTGCGTTCTTGATTGTGCCCCGAAATCGCGGCACCGATGTTGCCTAGGAGCGTGCGGTTAACACCGTCGCCCACTTCGTCCAGGAAAACGATTTTCGCATCGACCATCATGGTGCGGCCGAGTTCGATCAGCTTTTTCTGACCACCGGACAAATTGCCCGCCAGCTCGTCGGCGACGTGCTCAATTTCCAAGAACCGAATGACTTCGTCGGCTTTGGCACGGACGGACTCTTCGTGCGCACGAACCTTGCTGGGACGCAGCCATGTGTCCATCAGGCTCTCGCCTGGCTGGTTCGGCGGCACCATCATTAAGTTTTCACGAACCGTCAGCGTCGAGAACTCGTGCGCTAACTGAAAGGTCCGCAGCAGGCCCTTGGCAAAAAGCTCGTGAGGCTTCAGCCCGGTGATGTCCTCACCGTCCAGGTACACCGTGCCCGCCGTGGGCGTGTAATGCCCCGCAATCACATTGAACAGCGTGGTTTTGCCGGCGCCATTGGGTCCAATCAACCCGGTGATGGAGCCCGTCTTGATTTCCAAGGTCGCGCCATTAACCGCATGGATGCCGCCAAAGGATTTATGCAGATCGTGAACTTTAATCATGAATTTGTGCCACTTATAAAAAAGCGGCCTAAACGCTGTTGCATTCAGGCCGCCCTATGCATTAAGGATTAACGGTAGCGAACAGTCGTGTTCTGCTGATCCTTAACCAAAATTTCACGGTAGCTACCGGCTGATTCGCCGCCACCGATCATCTCGAGCGCAGTGGCACCGACGTAGTCGATTTCGCCACCGGCCGCTAGGATTTCCAAACCACGGGCCAATTCGCCAGGCAGGATTTGCTCACCCGGCGCGTTAGCGACGTCGAACATTTTGGCGCTGACGGCTTGGCTGTCAGTGGTGCCAGCGGCTTGCATGGCCAACAACACCATAGCAGCGGCATCGTATGACTCAGGTGAGTACGGGCCGTTTTTGAAGCCGTCCATTTTGGTCAGCTCGGTGTAGATGGTTGAGCCGTTTGAGTCCGTACCAGGCACCGTACCGATCGAGCCATTCAAGTCTTCGCCGATGGCTGCGGTCAGGCTGTCGCCGATCATCGCGTCAGGCAGGAAGAACTGGTCGTAGGCACCCGCGTCCAACGCGCTCTGGATGATGCCCTTACCGCCTTGGTCCAGGTAGCCCACGACCACTAGGATGTCGCCGCCAGCTTGAGCCAGTGCCGCCACTTCCGCGCCGTAGTCGCCTTTACCGTCTTCGTGCGCCGCAACGATGGTGACCTTGCCGCCTTTGCCTTCAAAGTTTGACTGGATCGCGTCCGCCAGGCCCTTGCCGTAGTCGTTGTTGGTGTAGGTCATGGCGATTTCGTTGAAGCCTTGCTCCATCAATACTTCGCTGATGACTTGGCCCTGACGAGCGTCGGAGGGTGATGCACGGAAAAACAGGTTGTTGTCTTCAAGGGTCGACAGCGCAGGTGACGTCGCTGAAGGCGAGAAGATCAGGGTGCCCGTAGGCATAGCAACGTTTTGCAGCATAGAAATGGTTGCGCCAGAACACAGACCACCGATGATCGCATCAACCTTGTCGCTGTTGACCAAACGGTCAGCGGCAGCCGCAGCGGCCGACGCGTCAACGCAGGTCGAGTCAGCACGGACCGAAGTCACCGTACCGTTGAAGAACTTGCCAGATTCGTTAACTTCTTTGATGG
>CAKZQE010000001.1 GCA_937139465.1 uncultured Gammaproteobacteria bacterium | reverse complement strand
AACGAAATTGTCCCGATAAGTTGAGTTGGCTTCAAAGTAATGATAAACGACCGCGGTACTTGGTGGAGTTTGACTCATGTTGTCCGTTCTCATCGCGCCGGAAGGTGGAGCGGAGTCCGCACGCGTAGTGGTTAATCGTGATAGCGAGCGCAACCAGTGGGTAAAGGTAAAACGATTCAAATCCTTTTTCCAATTACGGGTCGGCAATTTTGGGTGAAGGGGTAATCGTCAACCGTATCCATTTACGCATAGGGCCATTCTTGTTGAGGCTGAGGCCTAACAACCAACCGAAAACTGGGACGTTTGAAGCGGAGCTACCGTCAAGGCCGACAAGAGACGGGAATCGATTTTAAATCGGCCCTGACCTGTCAAGAAAACCGACGCCCCATTCGGGCGGTGTAAAAAACCGCGTCACCATCGCTTTGCGGTCCGAATAAATCCTCGTAAAAACAACGAGCTAAAGATGCTCGCGGCTGGCATGGTCATTGCTATTCGAAATATACGACTCATTTGAAAATGGACTCCGTTATGTTCCAGCTAAAGCAAGCTTCTGCAGCACTGTTGCTCGCAGCCGCCACCACGGCCAGCGCAGGCACTATTTACTCCAATGACTTCGACGGTAACGAAGTACTCGGCACCGGCATTACCACCAGCGGCTTCACCACGACAGCCACCGAAGTTGCCGCTACAGGGTATGCACCCGATTGGAGCGGCAACTACTTGGTTAACCGCTCCAAGGGTAATCCGGCGACGCCTTCTAGCATCACGCTGAACAACCTAGGGCTGCACAGTGAAGTGAGTTTCGGCTTCTCGTTAGGCCTGTTGGAAAGCTGGGACGGCCCGAACAAATGGGGCCCGGACTCTCTGGATTTTTACGTGGACGGTGGCTGGGTCGGCAGTATCCTCCATTCACATAGCACCAACACCACCGGAACCTCCTACCCCACTGGCATTACATTCCTCGCCCAAAACGCAGAGATCAACTCCAACATGGGATGGAGCGATACGTTAATCGACATGACTGGCGCTAGCTTCTTGACCGGGCTTGCGCACTCGGCGTCGTCACTGACGCTGTCTATCGTTGCTAGTGGCGTTAACTGGCAGGGCGGCAACGACGAAGCCTGGGGTATCGACAACTTTGTGGTCAGTTACGACGGTCAGCAGGGTGTGATTACAGACATCTCTGCGGTTCCGCTACCCGCAGCCGCTTGGTTGTTCCTGACTGCATTGGGCGGGCTGGCCGGCTTCAGCCGATTCAAGAAACAAGCCTAAGCGACTGCCAGTAAAGAGAGCCCCGTTTATACGGGGCTTTTTTATGTCCGCTACCTTGCGGTTTCAGCCGATAGGGCTAGGCGGAGGTGTTTGGTGAGTTCGGCCAGTGCAAAGCTGGCACCACTGACGCCCAACACGATAAGCCAGTCAGCCGCATTCAGGTTGGCCGTTTCGAACAGCCGCTGCAGCGGCGGCGCGTAGGTGAGCAGTAGCTGAGCCGTGACGGTAATACCGACGACGAGCCAGATAATCGGGGTCGCACGCAAGCGTGACCAGCTCAGCTGCGAATGGCCGAGGCCGCGAATATAGAACAGCTGAAAAATCTCCATCGCCACCAGCGTGTTAACGGCCAAAGTTCGCGCCAGCTCGATGCTGTCACCGCGCTGCAGCGAGGCGGTATAGACGCCGTACACGCCAGCGAGGAACAACAAGGAGACAAACACGATGTGCCAGCCGAGCTGCTTGGTCAGCAGCGGCTCGTCCCGGGTTCGAGGCGGGTGGCGCATGATGTCGGGCTCGCTCGGTTCGAATGCAAGCGCCATCCCCAGTGTTGCTGCAGTGATCAGGTTGATCCACAGAATTTGTAACGGTGTGATGGGCATCGTGAGGCTGAACAGCAGCGCCACGATGACTGTCATGGCTTCGCCGATGCTGGTCGGCAGCGTCCAACCAATGACCTTCGCGATATTTCGGTAGACCGTTCGTCCCTCGCGGACAGCCGCCACAATCGAGGCAAAATTGTCATCGGCCAGCACCACATCCGCGGCCTCTTTGGCCGCCGCACACCCTTTGAGGCCCATGGCGATGCCGGCGTCGGCGCGCTTAAGTGCCGGGGCGTCGTTGACGCCGTCCCCGGTCATGGCAACGGTGAGTCCCTGGGACTGAAGGGCTTTGACCAGTCGTAGCTTGTGTTCGGGGTTGGTGCGGGCAAAGACGTCGCATCCCTGCAGTGCCGCTGTCAGGTCTTCGTCATTAAGCCGGTCGAGCTCGGCCCCTGTCAGTACCTGGGTGTGGCTGAGGCCGATTTTTTCACCAATGGCGGCGGCGGTCTTCGGGTGGTCGCCGGTGATCATCTTCACTCGAATGCCCGCCCGGTGGCAGTCGGCAACGGCGGCGATGGCCTCCTCCCGAGGTGGATCAATAAGGCCGACCATGCCTAGTAGCGTCATGCCGCCGCGGACGTCGCTGTGGGCAACTGTGGATTGGTTTGGTGGCATCTGTTTGACGGCAAATGCGAGCACCCGCTGACCCTCAGCGGCGACCGCTTCTGCGCGCTGGCTCCAGGCGTTGCGATCAATCGGTTGCGCCTGGCCCGTGTCGTTGCACATTGTCAGGACGGCTTCAGGCGAGCCTTTGACATATAGCGTGCGGGAACCGTCCTCCTCTTGGTGCAGCGTGGCCATGAAGCGGTGTTCGGCGTCAAAGGGGATAGCGGCCAAGCGCGGTGCCGGCCGTGGGTTTAATGGGTGGGCGAAGACCAGCAACGCGCCCTCCATCGGGTCCCCTTCGATCACCCGTTGGCCGTCGCGAGTTCCGAGCGCGGCGTCATTGCAAAGCATGGCCGCGCGCGCGAGCTCGATGGTCTCGGTTGCAGCCAGGGTGCTGGCGACGGTCATTTCATTGCGGGTCAGTGTTCCGGTTTTGTCTGTGCAGATCACCGAGACGGCACCGAGTGTCTCGATAATCGGCAGGCGGCGAATTATGGCGTTGCGCCGTGCCATGGCTTGAACGCCGACGGCGAGTGTAATGGTGAGGACCGCCGGCAGGCCTTCGGGGATCGCGGCGACCGACAGCCCGACCACAGCCATGAGCAGGCTTTTGAAGTCCTGCTCGGCGATGGTGTAGCCATAAAGCATCAACACTCCACCGATTAACAAAATCATCAGCGTTAGCCGGGTGGAGAATAGGCTCATTTGTGTCAG